>NZ_DIEJ01000019.1:0-5064 GCF_002418565.1 Achromobacter sp. UBA5777
CCGCGCCGAGCGGCTGCTGCGCTCAAGGTGCGCGCCGGAATTGCGGATGCCCCACGCGATGGCGCGAACACCCGCCAGGCGGGCGGCCAGGCCGCCAATCAGGTCGGCGTGATACATCCAGGTTTGAACGGCATCGGGACGGTTCGTGGCGATCAGGCGGCGCAGCGCCAGGAAGCCGCCCAGGCTGACGCGGCCGCGCTTCATGCCCAGGGCATGCACCGCAACGCCCGCCGCGCGCAGGCGCTCGCCGTACAAACCTTCATCGGTCAGCGACACGACCGTGTGCTCGACGTCCGCGTGCGGCCAGGTCGCCAGGCGCGTCAGCACCGATTCGGCGCCGCCCTGGCCCAGCCCCGTGATGACATGCAGGATGCGCAGCGGCCGGGTGCTCATCGCCCCTCCCGTACCGCTTCGAACAGTTCATCCCATTCGGTCAGCACGCTGGACAGCGCATAACGCTGGCGCACGGCCGCGGCGGCGCGCGCACCCAACTGTTCGCGCAGCGACACGTCGCCCATCAGACGATGCAGCGCATCGGTCATCGCGACCCGGTCGCCCGCCGGCACCAGCAGCGCATCCTGGCCGTCTCGCGTCATCTCGCGCGGACCGCTGGGGCAGTCGAACGCCACGCAGGGCAAGCCCAGCGACATCGCTTCCAGCAACACGTTGGGAAAGCCCTCGACCAGCGAACTGAGCACGAAGGCCTGGCCGCGCGCCAGTTCCTCCCAGGGTGCTTCGGTGCGCCCCGGCAAGCTGACGCGCGATTGCAGGCGCAGACGCGCCACCTGCTGCTCCAGCGCCTCGCGCTCGGGACCCTCGCCCCAGATGCGCAGGTTCCAGTCGGGGAACTCCGGCGCAAGCTGCGCAAAGATGTCGATCAGAAGGTTGAACTGCTTGTCGGGCACCAGCCGCCCCATCGCGATCAGCTCGCGCGGGCCGGCCTCTTGACGCTGCTGCACCAGCGGTGCATCCAGCAACGGCGCGGGCAGCGGATTCGGGATGACGGCCAGGCGCCGGATGCCGGGCACCTGGCGCGCGAACGGACCGGCGGTGTCTTCGGCTTGCACCGTCACCATGTCGGCGCGCGGGTACAGCACGCGGCGCAGCTTGCGCCAGACGGTTCCCGTGGTGGTTTCAGCGACCGGATTGGTGCGCTCGCAAACGATGAGCGGCACGTTCAGGCCGCGCGTGGCCAGAATGGCGGCCACGTTGACGTTGGTCAGGAAGGACACCACGACGTCGGGCCGCGAATCGCGAATGTGCTTGCGCAGGACCAGCAGCCGCTTGAAGGCGGCCATCCCGCCCGATACCCGGGTGCCGGCCAGATCGGCCAGCCACGACAGCTGGACCTTGTCCGACAGGGGGTAGAAGCAGGTGCCCTTGGACGAGTAGGTGGGCGTCAGGATGACGGTGTCGCCGCGCTCTGACCATGCATTTACCAGGGTCGCCGCGACGCGCTCCGCGCCGCCGGCGTGCATGGAACTGACCAGCATCAGTATCTTCATTCGTCAACGGTCCTCAATCGGTCCCCCTTGATCCATTCCCGCACGGTAGCGGTCCAGCCAGGCCTGCATCATCAGCACGCCCCACAGATGGCTGTCCCAATTGCGATGCCCCGACGTGTGTTCACGCCATTTGCGCAGGATGGGTTCAGGTTCGAACCAGCCCTCCTGACGCAGGCGTGCCGGATCCAGCAGCGCATCGGCCCATTCGCGCAACGGACCGCGCAGCCATGCGGCCAGCGGCACGGCGAAGCCGCGCTTGGGGCGGTCGACCAGCGCCTGCGGCACGTGGCGATGCAGCACCTGCCGCAGCAGCCACTTGCCGGTGTTGCCGCGCACCTTGTACTGGTGCGGCAGGCTCCAGGCGAATTCATAGACACGGTGGTCGATCAGCGGCACGCGGGTTTCCAGGCTGACGGCCATTGCAGCGCGGTCCACCTTGACCAGAATGTCGTCGGGCAGGTAGGTCACCGTGTCGAGCTTCATCATCGACTCGAAGAACGATCCCTGCATGGCGCGTTCGAACACCGACTGGGGTTCGACGCCGCCCTTCACGACGCTGGCCGGGTCCGACCAGTACGATACGAACCCGCGGTAGAACTCGCCGCGCGTGTCGGCGCGCAGCAGTTCGCCCAGCTTGCCGACCTTGCCACGCCATGCGCCGCGGCCGGGCAGATGGGTGGACGCGCTGAGCATCGCGCCGGCCGGCTTGCGCAACAGCCCGGGCACGCGTTCGAACTGGCGCCACCAGTTGTCCACACGGAAGTAGCGCGAATAGCCGCCGAAGAGCTCGTCGCCGCCGTCGCCCGACAAGGCCACCGTTACGTGCTGGCGCGCCATGCGCGTGACCAGCGACGTGGGGATCTGCGACGAGTCCGCAAAAGGTTCGTCGTACATGTCGGCCAGCGTGGGCACGACCGCCAGCGCGTCGTCCGCGGTGACGTAGAGTTCGGTGTGATCGGTGCCCAGGTGCGTGGCCACGGCCTTGGCGTGCTGCGCCTCGTCGTAGCCCTTCTCGTGAAAACCGATGGCAAATGTGCGCACCGGCTGCGAGCTTTGCGCCTGCATCAGCGCCACGATGGTCGACGAATCGATGCCGCCGGACAGGAACGCGCCCAGACTGACGTCGGACAGCATCTGGCCGCCCACGGCTTTGGACAGCACCTTTTCCAGCGCGTCGGTGGCTTGCGCATCAGAGTCGAACGAGAGCCGGGCGTTCGACGCCGCATCCGCGGCCTCGCGCGCCGACCAGTACACCCGCGGCTCCGGCATGCGGCGGTTGCGCGCGTCGTCGGCCGAGAACTCGACCCACGTGCCGGGCGGCAGCTTGGCAATGCCTTCGTAGATCGATTGCGGCGCGGGAATGTAGTTGTGCCGCATGAACGACGCCAACGCGTTGCGGTTCAGGTTGCGGCCGAAGCCCGGAATCGGCATCAGGCCCTTGAGCTCCGACGCAAACACCAGCTCCGAATTGGAATAGCCGTAGTACAGCGGCTTCTCGCCCATGCGGTCGCGCGCCAGCACGAGCTTGCGCGAGGCCTTGTCCCACAACGCGATGGCGAACATGCCGACCGAGGCTTGCAGCGTGGCCTCGATGCCCAGCGCGGTAAAGCCGGCGAGGAGCGTCTCGGTGTCCGAATGCCCGCGCCACGCCGGCGCCAGCGCCGATTCCTCGAGCTGCTTGCGGATGTCCAGGTGGTTGTAAACCTCGCCGTTGAACACCATGACGTAGCGGCCGCAGGCGGACGTCATCGGCTGATGGCCCGCTTCCGTCAGGTCCAGGATCGCCAGGCGCACGTGCGCCAGCGCGATTCCCGCGTCGGCGTCTTCCCAGAAGCCATTGCTGTCCGGCCCGCGGTGGCGGATGCGGCGGCAGCTATCGGCCAGCACCTGCGCCTTGTTCCCCAGGGGACCCCAAATTCCGACTATTCCACACATGATGTTGTTCTCGTGTTCACCGTGGCAACGGCGCGCGCGGGGCCTTAGCGGCCCGACGCCCGCACGCCGTCAAAAAGTTCCTGCCATTTCTGCAGCACGCGCACGGCCGAGAATCGGTCGCGCACGTCGGTGGCCGCCCGCGCCATGCGCGCGCGGCCATTGTCATCGCCCATGACCGCGTCCAGCGCCTTGCACAGCGCCGGCACGTCGCCATTGGGCCGCACCAGCACGCCGTCGATGCCTTCGCGCACGATCTCGCGCGGGCCCGTATCGCAATCGAACGACACGGCCGCCAGGCCGCTGGCCATGGATTCGAGCAGGGTATTGGACAAGCCTTCGAAGCGCGACGTCAGTACATAAAGATCGGCGCTGTCGTACCAGTCGCCCACATTGCCGGCGCGTCCCGGCATCGAGACGCGCGATTCCAGGCCGGCCTCGCGCACCTGCGCTTCGAGCGCCTGGCGTTCGCTGCCTTCGCCCAGAATAACCAAGTCCCAGCCGGGATGCGACGGCGCCAGGCGCGCAAAGGCCTGGATCAGCAGATCAAAGCCTTTGTCGCCATGCAGCCGGCCGACCGCCAGCAGACGCTTGCGGCCGTCTTGCGGCGCTGGCGTCAGGATGGGCTCGGCGCGCGGCAACGGAAAGTGGACGGGATTGGGAATGACCGCGAGCCGCGAGCCCGGCACATGCTGTTCGAGCCAGTCGGCGGTGCCTCGGGTCAAGGCGACGACGCGCGCGGCACGCGGATAGGTGAGCCGGCGCAGCCGCTGCCAGAAACCCGATAGGGTCTGCGACGGCGGATGGGTGTGTTCCGTGGCGATGACGCGGCAGTTCAGTCCCGCGCAGGCCAGCACGGACAGCACGGACGCCGTGGTCATCATGCCCAGCACGATGTCGGGCCGGAACGATTTGACGACGCGGCGCAGTGCGCGCACGCGCTGCAGGTTGCTGACGATGCCGCGCAGCCCGCCGCCCTCGCCCGCCGTGTGCAGGACTTCGCGCCGGACCTTGGGGTGCAGCGCATAGACGTCGCCGTCGGCGCTGGCCTGCGTGACCACCATGACCTCGCTGCCTTCGGCCGCCCAATGGGCGCTCAGGTCCGCGGCGACGCGCTCAGCGCCCCCGCCATGCAGGGAATGGATGAACAGCAACACGCGCGCCGGACGAGCGGAGTCGGCAACGGACATTCAATCGGTCCCCTTGGGTTCAGCCTTGCGCATTGCCACCACCAGGTAGCACGCGAAGGACAGCACATACATGAGGCTGGTGGCCAGCATGATGCCGGCCGCGCCCATGCGGGGCGCGAGCACAGTGTTCAGCACGGCCTTCAGCGCAAAATTGGCGACCGCAATGGCGGCCATGATGCGATAGCGGTTCTGGCTGGCCAGCAGTTGCACCAGGATCAGCACGCCGAAGTAGAACGGCAATTGCAGCAGCCCCCAGCGCAGCACGTGCGCGACGGCTTCGGTGTTTTCCGCGGTGAACGCGCCGCGCTGGAACAGCACCGACACGCCCCACGGCGCCAGCACCCAGCCCAGCGCCACGGCGGCGGCGCCCGCCACCACCATCAGCAGCGACCACTTGAGCGCCATGCTGCGCGCACGCGCCGTATCGCCGCGCGCCT
>NZ_DIEJ01000212.1:0-9751 GCF_002418565.1 Achromobacter sp. UBA5777
GGGGCAGGGCTGGCAGGGCGTGCTGCGGCGCTACCGCCGCGGCGGCATGATCGCCCGCATCAGCCGCGACGCCTATCTGTGGAACGGCGAGTCGCGCACGCGCAGTTTTCGCGAGTACCGGCTGCTGGCCGCCCTGCGCGCGCAAGGGCTGCCGGTGCCGGCGCCGCTGGCGGCCGCCTACTGGCGCCAGGGTCCGATCTACCGCGCCGCCATCGTGGTCGAACGCATTCCCGGCGTGCGCCCGTTGGCGCAGGCGCTTTCCGAACCCCTGTGGCAGCCGGTGGCCGATGCCATCGTGCGCATGCACCGGGCAGGCGTCTGGCATGCCGATCTGAACGCCTTCAACATCCTGATTGGCAACGACGGCCGGGTCTGGCTCATCGACTTCGACCGCGGCACGCAGGGCGGGTTGTCGGAGCGGCAGCGCCAGGCCAATCTCGACCGCTTGCGCCGGTCGTTGCGCAAGGTGGCCGGCGAGGCCGGCGACCGTTTCTGGATGCGCCTGCGCGACAGCTACTGGACGGCCTGGGGCATCGGAATCCAGCCCTGATCCCCCGCCCGCCGGCGAAAGCTGCCATGGGGGCAATTGCGCCAATTACCCCCCAAAGTTGGGCAGGTCATCGCAAAATGGCTTTATCATTTCGCCTTTTGGTACTCCTGTCATAAACGGCATAGAGCAAGGGGGCTGGACATAATGGAACTGAAGGCGGGAATGCGCTGGGCGCTCGGCGCGGTGCTGGTCGCGGCGGCCACGTCGGCTGCGATGGCGCAGAACAAGGTCGTCAACGTCTACAACTGGGCCGAATACACGGCCCCGGACACGATCCCGGGTTTCGAAAAGGAAACCGGCATCAAGGTCCGCTATGACGTCTACGACAGCAACGACGCATTGCAGGCCAAGCTGCTGGCCGGCAAATCGGGTTACGACGTCGTTGTCCCGTCCACCCATTACGCCTCGCGTCAGATCGAAGCAGGCCTGTTCCAGAAGCTGGACAAGTCCAAGATCCCCAACTGGAAGTACCTGGATCCCGAAGTCATGGCGCTGGTCGCCACGGTCGATCCCGGCAACGAACACGCCATTCCGTGGGGCTACGGCACCAATGGCCTGGGCTACAACGTCACCAAGGTCAAGCAGATCATGGGCGACGACGTGGACCTGGCCAGCTGGGACATGATCTTCAAGCCCGAGAATGCCGCCAAGCTGAAGGAATGCGGCATCTCCATGCTGGACGAAGCCGCGCAGGTGTTCCCGGCCGTGCTCAAGTACCTGGGCAAGGATCCCAACAGCACCAACAGCGCCGACTACCAGGCCGCAATGGAAGTGCTGAAGAAAATCCGTCCGTACATCCGCCAGTTCAGCTCGTCGGGCTACATCGACGAACTGGCCGTGGGCGACCTGTGCATGGTCTACGGTTTCTCCGGCGACGTGATGATCGCCCGCAAGCGCGCGCAGGACGCCAAGAAGCCTTATGAAGTGAACTACTTCATCCCGAAGGGCGGCGCGCCGGCGTGGTTCGACCTGATGGTCATCCCCAAGGATGCGCCGCATCCCGAAGAGGCCCACGCGTTCATCAACTACATCGAAACGCCGAAGGTCCACGCAGCCATCACCAACACCATGTTCTACCCGAACGCCAACAAGGAAGCGCGGCAGTTCGTGAACAAGGATGTGGCTGAAAATCCCATGATCTACCCGCCCGCCGAGGTCTCCAAGACCCTGTACGTGATCAAGGCCTTGCCCTTGAACATTTCTCGGCTGCAGAACAAGTTGTGGTCCGAGCTGAAGTTGGGAAATTAGTCATCATGAACGATAGCCGTTACTCGGCGCAGCACGCGGCGGACCCGGACGAGTTCGTCCGGGTCTCCGATGTTGTAAAGATCTTTGGCGATGTGGTGGCCGTGCGTTCGGTCAACCTGTCCGTCAAGCGAAACGAAATCTTCGCGCTGCTGGGCAGCTCGGGCAGCGGCAAGTCCACCTTGCTGCGCATGCTGGCGGGCTTCGAGGAAGTGACCTCGGGCCAGATTCTGCTGGATGGCGAGGACATCACCAGCGTGCCGCCTTACCGCCGGCCCGTGAACATGATGTTCCAGTCGTACGCGCTGTTCCCGCACATGACGGTCGAGGCCAACGTGGCCTTTGGCCTGAAGCAGGAAGGCGTGGACCGCGCGGAAATCCATGACCGCGTGTTCGAGGCCCTGGACCTGGTGCAGATGGCGGGCTATTCGCGCCGCAAGCCCAACCAGCTTTCGGGCGGGCAGCAGCAGCGCGTGGCGCTGGCGCGCAGCCTGGTCAAGCGTCCCAAGCTGCTTTTGCTTGACGAACCCATGTCGGCGCTGGACAAGCAGATCCGCCAGAAGACGCAGATCGAGCTCGTGAAGATCCTGGAGCAGGTCGGCGTGACCTGCATCATGGTCACCCACGACCAGGAAGAAGCCATGACCATGGCGCACCGTCTGGCCGTCATGACCGAAGGTCAGATCGTCCAGTGCGGCACGCCGCAGGACGTGTATGCCTTCCCGAACTCGCGCTTTGTCGCCAGCTTCATCGGGTCGACCAACATGTTCACCGGCACCATCGTCGTCGACGAGCCCGATCACGTGGCCATCGAATGCGACGAACTGACCCGTCCGCTCTTCGTGAACCACGGGGTCAGCGAACCCCTGGGCATGGAAGTGCACGTCTCCATCCGGCCCGAGCGCCTGCTGGTCTCGCGTGAACAACCGGACGGCGAATACAACTGGGCCCACGGCATGGTCAGCCACATGGCCTGGATGGGCAGCTACGCGCTCTACCAGATCCGCCTGGATTCCGGCAAGACGGTCGAGGCCAGCGTGCCCAGCCGTCTTTTGGCCCAGATGGACGCGCCGGGCATCGACGAAGAAATCTTCGTGAGCTGGGACGCCGACAGCGCGACGGTGCTTGCGTCATGATCCGCTTTTCGCCCCGCGAGTGGCTCCCGTCGGGCAGGGCCCTGGCGGTGGTGCCGCCGTTCGCCTGGCTGGTGCTGTTTCTGCTGCTGCCGTTCCTCCTGGTGCTGAAGATCAGCTTTGCCGAGATGAAGTTCGGCATTCCGCCGTACACGTCGCTGGCGCAATTTCAGGACGAGGCGATCCAGTTCAGCCTGCACCTGCGCGGCTACATCCTGCTGTTCACGGAAAACCAGTATTTCCGCACCTACCTCAGCTCGGTGAAGATCGCCGGCATCACCACGCTGGTCTGCGTGCTGATGGGCTATCCCATTGCGTACTACATCGCCCGGTCGTCGGCGCGCGTGCGCAACCTGCTGCTGCTGGCGGTGATCCTGCCGTTCTGGACGTCGCTGCTGCTGCGCGTGTATGCCTGGGTGGGCATCCTGCGCAACGACGGCCTGCTGAACAACCTGCTGCAGGGCCTGGGCCTGATCTCCAGTCCGCTCGAGATCTACCGCACCGATCTGGCCGTGTATATCGGCATGGTCTACGCCTACCTGCCGTTCTTCATCCTGCCGCTGTACGCGACGCTGGTGAAGATGGACCTGCGCCTGCTCGAAGCCGCCTATGACCTGGGCGCCCGGCCCTGGCAGGCGTTCTGGCAGATCACGGTGCCGATGTCGCGCCAGGGCGTGATTGCGGGCGCGATGCTCGTGTTCATTCCGGCCGTCGGTGAATACGTGATCCCCGAAATGCTGGGTGGCGCGAACACGCTGATGATAGGCCGCGTGATGTGGAATGAATTCTTCAACAACGCCGACTGGCCGATGGCGTCGGCCGTGACGTGCGTGATGGTGTTGCTGCTGCTCGTGCCGTTGGTGTACTTCCAGTACAGCCAGGTCAAGCAGCAGGGCGGAGACCGCAAATGAACGGTCCGAACAAGACGCTGCGCGCCGTGGTGCTGGGGCTGGGCTACTTCTTCCTGTACGTGCCCATCCTCAGCCTGATGGTGTTTTCGTTCAACGAGTCGCCCTCGGTCACGTCGTGGACCGGGTTTTCGTTCCGCTGGTATCACTCGCTGGTCAATGACGACGCGCTGTTGCGTGCCGCCTGGCTGTCGTTCCGCATTGCCGTGCTGACGGCCACCGCGGCCGTCGTCATCGGCACCTGGGCGGGCTACGTGCTGGGACGCATGGGCCGGTTCCGCGGCTTTGCGCTGTACGTTGGCATGCTGAGCGCGCCGCTGGTGATTCCCGAAGTTGTACTGGGCATCTCGCTGCTGCTGATGTTCGTCGAGGTGCGCGGCGCGCTGGGCTGGCCCGAGCAGAACGGCATGTTCACGATCTGGGTGGGGCACGTGACGCTGTGCATGGCGTTCGTGGCCGTCGTCATCCAGACCCGCATCCGCGACCTGGACCGCTCGCTGGAAGAAGCCGCGCTGGACCTGGGCGCCACGCCGATCACCGTGTTCTTCAAGATCACGCTGCCGCTCATCGCGCCCGCGCTGGCCTCGGCCTGGCTGCTGTCCTTCACGCTGTCGCTGGACGACGTCGTCATCGCGTCGTTCCTGTCCGGCCCTGGCTCCAGCACGCTGCCCATGGAAGTCTTCTCCCGGGTGCGGCTGGGCCTCAAGCCCGAGATCAACGCGCTGGCCACCCTGTTCATCCTGGCGGTGGGCACGTGCGTGATCCTCGCCAACCGTATGCAATGGCGCAAGGAGTCCGAATCCAAATGACGCAAACCACCCTGTATGGCCTGACCAAGTGCAGCACCTGCGTAAAGGCGCGTGACTGGCTGACCGAGCATGGCGTCGACCACGCCTTCGTCGATTACCGCGACGATCCGGTGCCGGCCGCGACGCTCAAGTCCTGGTCCGAGCAGGTCGGCGGCTGGGAAAAGCTGGTCAACCGCGCCTCGATGACGTGGCGCAACCTGCCCGAGGACCGCAAGACCGTCCATACCGACGCCCAGTGGACCAAGCTGATCGCCGAGTACCCGGCCCTGGTGCGCCGTCCGGTCACCGTCACGCCGGATGGCGAGGTGAGTGTTGGTTTCAGTGAAAAGCGCTACGGCGAACGTTTCGCCTGAGGCCCGCGGCGGGGCCGGACAGGCCTTGCCGGACGCCTTCTTCGACCGCGACGCGGCTCAACTGGCGCGCGAGTTGCCCGGCAAGGTGATCCGCCACCGGGTCGGCGGCCTGTGGCTGTCGGCCCGCATCATCGAGACCGAGGCCTACTACCTGGAAGAGCGGGGCAGCCATGCCTCGCTGGGGTACACCCACAAGCGCCGCGCCCTGTTCATGGACGGCGGCACCATCTACATGTACTACGCCCGCGGGGGCGATTCGCTGAACTTCAGCGCGGGCGGCCCCGGCAATGCGGTGTTGATCAAATCGGCTTATCCGTGGACCGACGCGCTGTCCGGCCCCGAGTCGCTTGAACGGATGCGCGAACTGAACCCCGATGCGCAAGGCCGGCCCCGGGCGCTGGGCGCGCTTTGCGCGGGCCAGACGCTGCTGTGCCGGTCGCTCGGATTGAAAGTGCCTGAATGGGACGCCCGCCGTTTTGATCCCGACGCCCTGTACGTGGAAGACGTGGGCGAGTCGCCGCCGTATCTCATCTGCACCACGCGCCTGGGCATTCCGGCGGGACGCGACGAACACCTGAGCTACCGATTCGTAGATCCGGCCTACGCCGCGTTCTGCACGCGTAACCCGCTGCGGCGCGGGCAGCGCGCGGGACAGGATTACGTATGGGTGGACCGGCAGGGCATCGTGCTGCCTGAGGCGCCGGCCGGCGGCTAGACGCCGGCTTCGCGCACGCGCCGGGCCAGCGATTCGCGCAGTTCGGCGTACTTGCGCTGCAGGCGGCGGCGGTTCAGGCGTTTGCTCCACGCATACAGCGGAATCAGCGGCAACACGCCGAAGCCGTCGATCAGGTACAGCCCCTTCTTGCCGTCGGCGTTCAGGCCCACGGCGATGTTGCTGGTCGACATGTCGTGCACCACGACGTGCGCATCGGCCAGGTCATCGAAGAACGCATCGAGCTGCGCCTTCAGCGCATCGTCGAGCAGACCTTTCATGGCCAGATCGGTCACGGTCGGCGCCATGTTGCCGGCTTCGTCGGTGATCTTTTCGACCACCAGGCCCAGACCCAGCGAGGTCTGCGCCACCCCGACGATGCGCGCCATGGGCACCTGCCACACGCCGGACGGGCGCGTCGTGGTGGTGACGTATTCCGATATCTCGTTCAGGTACACGCGGTAGGCGCTTTCGCGCTGATACTGCTTGTACCAGCGCTTGAACGGCCGCGCTTCCAGGTAGATCGCCCGCGCGCGCATGTCCATGACCTTGACGAGCAGGGCGGGGGAGTGCGGGTGCTGGAAAATGTGCCGGTCTCCGCCCGTGGCAAGCGGCGTTGCCGAATCCAGGTTCAGCGGTCCGAACACGGACTGGAATGAGACGGCAGGCGTGCAGGCGGAGCGGTCGGCGGAGTTCAAAGAAGCGAGGGTATCCATGCAGATGGCCGCCAGTTTAATCCTCTTGCTCCGGCCGCGCCTTCACGCCGGCGGAGCAGGCTGGAAAGGGGGGCGGAATGGGACCTACAATTCGCGCTTTGGAGATGCCTTTCTTGAACGATATTCTGCTTTGGGTCGCCGCCGGCGGCGCCGTGCTGGCCTTCGTGGCCGCCGTCCTGGCGTGGCTGCGTCCGTCCGCTTCCGACGCTCGCCTGGAGGCCTTGCTGGAAGGCCTGGAACGCACCGAGCGCGCGCTGCGCGCCGACATCGCCGAAGGCCAGCGCGGCCTGCGCAGCGAGTTTTCCGAATCCACGCGGGCGCTGCGGCAGGAACTGGCGCAGTCGCACGGCGATCTGCGTGCCGGCCTGTCGCGCGATGCGCAGGCCGCCCGGGCCGAATCCGCCGAATCGCTGTCGCGCTTTGCCGCGGGCTTTTCGGAGCAATTGCAGGGACTCATCCAGATCAACGAGCGGCGCCTGATGGAAGTGCGCGCCACGGTGGATCAGCGCCTGCAATCGCTGCAGTCGGACAACAGCGCCAAGCTCGACGAAATGCGTCGCACCGTGGACGAAAAGCTGCACGCCACGCTGGAGCAGCGGCTGGGCGAGTCCTTCAAGCTGGTGTCCGACCGCCTGGAAGCCGTGCACAAGGGGCTGGGTGAAATGCAGGCGCTGGCCGCCGGGGTGGGCGACCTGAAGCGCGTGCTGACCAACGTGAAGTCCCGCGGCACGTGGGGCGAAGTGCAACTGGCGCGCCTGATCGAAGACAACATGACGCCCGATCAGTACGCCAGCAACGTCAAGCCGGTGCCGGGCAGCGACGCGGCCGTGGAGTTCGCCATCCGGCTGCCGGGCCGTGGCGACGGCGGCGATCCGGTCTGGCTGCCGATCGACGCCAAATTCCCCAAGGAAGAATACGAGCGCCTCATGGACGCGCAGGAAGCGGCCGACGCCGAAGGCGTCAAGGTGGCCGGGGCCGCACTGGGCCGCGCGGTCGAAGTGCAGGCGCGGCTGATTGCCGGCAAGTACATCGCGCCGCCCCACACGACCGACTTTGCCATCATGTTCCTGCCCACGGAAAGCCTGTATGCCGAGGTGCTGCGCCGCCCCGGCCTGCTGGACAAGCTGCACGACCTGCGCGTCAATGTGGCGGGCCCGAGCAATCTGGCCGCGCTGCTGAACAGCCTGCAGATGGGGTTCCGGACGCTGGCAATCGAACAGCGTTCCTCCGAGGTGTGGCAGGTGCTGCGGGCCGTCAAGACCGAGTTCGGCAAGTTCGGCGAATCGCTGGCCAGCGTCAAAAAGACCCTGGACACCGCCAGCAACAAGATCGGCCAGACCGAGGTGCGCACCCGCGCCATGTTGCGCAACCTGAAGGGCGTCGAAGCGCTGCCGGAAGCCGATGCGCTGCGCCTGCTGGGCGGGGCGTCGGCGGACGTTGCCGATCCCGAGGACGACGACGCCGAGGAACCCCGCGCGCCGTCAACTGGCGCCGTCTGATACGCGCGTTTTGGGCCCCCGGGGCGGGGCCCGCCCCGGGGTGCGCTTGTTGACCTTACGCGCAGCCGATATCCTCATGCATGCGGCACTTCGCCGTCGATACCTGGAGCATCGTCAGCATGAGCATCGCCGAACGTCATGATTCCTCTTCTCTCGACGCGACGGCGCTGGGCGCCGACATCGCCCAAGGCGCCACCACCGCGCTGACTGCCATGCAGCAGGCGGTCGAGCGCGTCGCAGCGCGCAATCCGTCCATCAATGCCGCCTGCGGCGTGCAGGCCGAAGCCGGGCTGCGGCTGGCCCAGGCGCTGGACGACGAACTGGCGTCGCTGACGCCCGAACAGCGCCTCGCCATGCTGCGCGATCGGCCGTTCCTCGGCGTGCCGACCCTGCTCAAGGACCTCGCCACGGCGGCCATCGGCCTGCCTAGCGCGATGGGGTCCGTGCTGTACGGTCAAGTCACATGGAACCTCGATGCCGACATCGTCAAACGTTACCGGCGCGCCGGCCTGATTCCGTTCGGCCGCACCACCAGCGCCGAGCTGGGTCTGAGCCCCACGACGGAGTCGCCCGTCTATGGCCCGGCCACGCAGAATCCCTGGAAAAAGGGCCACAGCGCGGGCGGCTCCAGCGGTGGCGCCGGCGCGGCGCTCGCCAGCGGCATGGTGCGCATTGCGCACGGCAGCGATGGCGGCGGGTCGATCCGCATCCCCGCGTCGTGCTGCGGCGTGCTGGGCCTGAAGCCCTCGCGAGGCCTCATGCCGCTCGGTCCGCTTAAAGGTGAAGGCTGGGGCGGCCTGGCCACCGAACACATGATGACCCTGTCCGTGCGCGACTGCGCGGCGGCGCTGGACATCAGCGCGGGCGCCGATGTGGGCGCGCCCTATGCCGCGCCCGTCCTGCCCGCGGAATCCTATCGCGGGGTGGTGGCCCGGGTTGCCGCCGATCCGAACGCGGCGCCGCGCCGGCGCATCGCCTTCATCAACACCACCTACGAAGGCGGCGCCATTCATCCGGATGTCGCGGCTACGCTGGACGAGGCGGCGAAGTTCTTCGCGTCGCTGGGACATGAATTGGTGCCCGCGGCGCCGCCCGTCGGCTCCGAGGAAGTCCTGTCGCCGATGCTGCCGCTGATCGCCAGCGCGGCCGCCAACGCCATCGACAGCTTCGTGGCCGCGCGCGGCAGGCGCCTGGCCGCTGACGAACTGCAGCCCACCACGCTCGGCGCGCGTGAATATGCCCGCGCGATCTCCGGTGCGCAGTACGTGGCCTGCGTCGACACCTGCCACGAGATCACCCGCCGCATCGGGCGTTTCCTGCATCGGGATGGCGCCCAGGGCTATGACCTGTTTCTGAGTCCGGTGCTGGCGTTGCCGCCCGCGCCCATCGGCCGCTACGCCATGGACAACGCCGATTATCTGGCCTACCGTCTGGGCAAGAAGGGCGTCATCGGCTATTCGCCCTTCGCGCCGTTGGCGAACCTGACCGGCATGCCCGCCATCTCGATCCCATTTGGCATGTCCGCGGACGGGCTGCCCATCGGCATCCAGGTGATGGGGCCGCTGGGCGCCGAGGCGCAGCTGCTGGAACTGGCGGCGCAGGTCGAAGCGCTGCGGCCCTGGCCCTTGACCGCGCCCATGGCCGGGTAGCGGGTGCGGGGCAACCCGCGCCGCAGCGGCCGTTCGAACCAGGGAGACTCCATGTCATCGTTCGCGACGCATACCGTGTTCAACCAGGTGCCGCCCCTGGAAGACTATTCCCTGTACGACACCGATCCGGCGCTGCGCGAGGCCGTGCGCCGTGAAGGCGCCGAAGCGTGGGCGGGC
>NZ_DIEJ01000211.1:0-19167 GCF_002418565.1 Achromobacter sp. UBA5777
CGGCCTTGCGACGGTCGGCGCGATTGGCCGGTGCCTGGGCTTTGGACGCAGCGGATTTTTTGGCCGCAGCGGGCTCCTTGGCCAATGCTTCGGCCGTGTCCTTGGCCGGCGGCTGCACCGCCACAGGACCGAACACGCCGCTCAGCCGATCGGCCTGGCACAGGGGAGAGTCGGGACCCGCGCCGCGCGCCGTCACATCCAGTCGCGCCGCGAAGGGCCAGGGGTCGGCCAGGCCCTGCAGATCGGCCTGGCCGGTCACGTCGGCCTCGCCCACCTCGTGCCCGACGCGCAGGCTGGCGATGCGCAATTGCGCGCCCTGCGGGCTGGCGGCGAAGGTCGCGTTCAGGTCATTCAAGGTGACGGGCAGCGGCTCACCGTCCTGGGTGAACTGGAAGTCGCCCAGCGCCAGCCGGTCCACGGCGATGGTCACAGGCAGCTTGGGCAACGTGAAGGGTTCGCTGCTTTCCGCGGCGGGCGGCGTCTCGGGCGAGGATTCCATGTCCACGCGGACCGAGCCGGCGGACAGGTTGCGCACATGCAGCAGCCGGTCGCCCAGGGCGCTCCAGCGCACGGACAGATCCAGGTCGTGGATGTCGACGTGCGTGCCGCCGGCCGTCAGCTCCAGACGCCCCACGGTCACCCCGTGCAGCAGCGAGCCGTTCACATCCAGCGCCTGGCCTTCGAGTTGCTGCGCGGCGGTGGTCAGCAACAGGCGCGTGCCGTTCTGCGAGGCCACCAGCCAGAAGATGAAGCCAGCCGCCAGCGCAACCAGCATGGCAAGCCCGGGCAGCCACCACACCAGCACATGGCGCAGAAATTTACGCACGAACTTCAAAACGCGATCCCCAGCGAGAAATGCAGGCGCAGGTCACGTTCGCGCTGGCCATAGGCCACGTCCAGGAACAGCGGCCCGGCGGGCGTGCGCACGCGCGCGCCGACGCCGTAGCCTACGGACATCTTCATGTCGCCGAAGGACTCGGCGGCATCGCCCGCGTCCACGAACACGCCCATGCCCCAGCGCTCGTCAAAATAATGGTCGTATTCAATACTGCCCACGAGCAGTGTGGGCGCGCCGACGACAGCGTTGTCGCGGTGCACGCCGATGCTTTGATAGCGATAGCCGCGGATCGACCGCGCACCGCCCGTCCGGAAACCGAAGTCGTCCGGCACCTGCACGTCGCCGTTGGACCACACGCGGCCGACCTCGCCACGGATCGTCAGCACGTCCCACTTGCCGAACGGCCACCATTTCTGGCCGCGCAGCCGCAGGCGCGTGTAGGGCTCGCCGGTATCCAGCGTCACACCGACACCGCCGCCCACGGAAATCAGGTTGCCCTCGCGCGGATCGTATTTGTTGTCGACATCGCGCCGCAGCCATTCGGCCGTGGTGGTGATGGTGGGCAGCGTGTAGCTGTCGCCGCCGTCGATCTTGACGTGGTCTTGCGCCAGCAGCACGCCGTAGCGCGTTTCATATTCGACGCGGCTGTCGCCCGCGCCCTTGCGCTCTTGCGTGCGCGTGGCCCCCAGCGCGTAGCGGGTCACTTCCAGCCCCTGGATGTCGGAGCGGTCCGCCAGGATCCCGACGGAATCGCGGTAGCCGCGCTCGGAGGGGGGCAAGAGGATGTCCATGAACGCGCGCTGCCGCAGCCGGTCCACGCCAAAGCCCGTTTCCATGGTGACCGGTTGGCCGAACACGACGTTCTGGCGATACACCGATTCCACCCGCACGCCGGCCTCGTCGTCCACGCCGATCGACGCGGAGAACCGCTTGGGCGGCGCCTCGACCACGCGCACCTGCACCGGCAGCGTGATCTCGCCGTCCGAATCGAACTGCGCCGGCGGCGGAGGCATGCCGCCCGACACCGTGGGATCGCCCGCCGGTGCGGCGGCAGCGGCGTCTTCGGATCCGGGGCCGCGGGCGCGGTCGGAAATGGGATCGGTGGGCTGATCGTTCTGGCTGGGCGGCTCCTGCAGCGAGACGAACGCGCCGCGGAAAAACGCGGTCGATTGCAGGTCCTGCTGCCACTGGTCCAGCCGGTTCTGGTCGAACGCGGCGCCCACGTTGTAGCGCACGTAGCGGTCGATCAGCGTCTCCGGCACGCGCTTCAGGCCCTGCGTGTTGAGCTCGCCCATGCGCACCTGCGGCCCGCTGTCGATGGTGACGTGCAGATGCGCCGCCGCGTTGTCTGCGTCGATGTCGGCACGCGAGGACGTCATGCGCGCCAGCAGAAAGTCACGCGTGGACACGTCGTCCAGCAGCGTGGCCTTGGCACGGTTCCAGTCGCCGTTGATGAACGGCTGGCCCTTCCTCAAGCTCCAGTCATCGCGCAGCTTCTGCACGCGCTGCGCGTACTCGGGGCGCGTGATGCGGCCCGAGAATTCCAGGTTCACGGATTCGACGGTCGTGCGCTTGCCCGGCACGATCGCGATGTCCCAGGTTTCGCCGCCGATATCGGTGCCGGCCTCGAGCGTGACCTTGGGCGAGAAATACCCCTGCGTGGCCAGCGCCGCCAGCGTCGCGTCGCGCGCGCGCCGGCGCAGGCGGTTGATTTCACCGCCGTCCTGGTCTTCGGCAAGTCGCGCGATCGCATCGACCGCCTGGGTGATCGCCTGCAGCGCGGCCGGGGGCACGCCCCCGGGGTCGACAATGACTTCCGGGCGCTTGGCCAACGCCTCGCCCGCCATCATGCAAAGTCCTGCCAATAAGGCGCGGGCAGCCCACCGCATGCGTCAGGTCGGTTGTTGAACGACGATGGAGGGAAACTTTCCGGCCATGTCGCGCGGAAGCGCCGCAACGCCCGCTGCCAGCTTACGAGCGATCGCACGGTACAGCGAAGCGGCTTCACTTCCAGCGTCCGACACGACGGTCGGCGTGCCGGCGTCGGTCTGTTCGCGAATGGCAAGCGTCAGCGGCAGGCTGCCCAGCCACGGCGTCTGGTATTGCTCGGCCATGCGCTGGCCGCCGCCTTCGCCGAAGATGTGCTCGGCGTGACCGCATTGCGAGCAGATGTGGATGGCCATGTTCTCGACCACGCCCAGAATCGGCACCTCCACCTTCTGGAACATCTTCAGGCCCTTGCGCGCGTCCAGCAGCGCCACGTCCTGCGGCGTGGTGACAATGACCGCGCCGACGACCGGCACCTTCTGCGCCAGCGTCAGGGCCACGTCGCCCGTGCCGGGCGGCATGTCGACGATCAGGTAATCCAGGTCGCGCCAATTGGTCTGGCGCAGCAGTTGTTCCAGCGCCTGCGTCACCATCGGGCCGCGCCAGATGGCGGGTGAATCGGCGTCGATCAGAAAACCGATGGAGTTGGCCTGCAGGCCGTGGCCGGTCAGCGGCTCCATGCTCTTGTTGTCCCGGCTTTCGGGACGGCCGGATATGCCCAGCATCGTCGGCACGCTGGGACCGTAGATGTCGGCGTCCAGCACGCCGACCGTTGCCCCCTCGGCGGCCAGCGCCAAGGCCAGGTTCACGGCGGTGGTGCTCTTGCCCACGCCCCCCTTGCCGGAAGCGACCGCAATAATGTTGCGCACGTTGGGCAGCGGCTTCAGGCCCTTCTGCACGGCGTGCGCAGCGATTTTCCAGGTGACGGTAATTTGCGCGTCGGGCGCGCCGGCTTGTGCAAGCGCGCGCACCGCGATGTCACGAATCTGGTCGCGGACGGCGTCGGCGGGATAACCCAGCTCCAGCGTCAACGCGACGCGGCCGCCGGCCAGTTGAATGTCACGATCTTTTACAGAAACGCCCAAATCCAAACCGGTATTCGGGTCTTGCGCGGCGCGCAGAGCGGCGCGGATGTTTTCTATCGTTATACTCATGTCACTATGGTTCCGTAGGCAGCGCGGCGTCTGCGGGCCGCCATCCCCTAAAGGATAGCGGATACACGGGAACCTTTCGCTGCGTTTTGCATCCGACCATTCATGACCAACACACTTATCCGCTTCTTTCGTGCCGTCTTATTCGCCGCCCTGGCCTTGATCGGCATGGCGATGGCGCTGGTGTTCATGCTTTCCACGGCATTCGCCGTGGCGATCCTTTATGTGGTCGCCAAGGTGCGCGGCAAGCCCTTCGGCGTTCGCGCCTATTGGAGCCAGCGCCAAGGCGCCCGCCCTGGACCCTTCCAGTCCGCCACTGCCCCGTTCGCCACGCAACCGCGTGGCGATGTGATTGACGTCGAGGCCCGCGAAATCCGCTGACGGCGGTTTTCAACCTGGCTTGTGCGTGGTTCCGCGCAAGCCGGCCAATGCGTGCTGCGCTGAAATCGCGCTCATCGCCTGGCCACGCTTCCCTCAACCCGCCTGATTCGCATCACTGCGAGAGGCGGGTTGTGTGCTTTCCGGGACCATGTGCGGAACCATGTCCGGGACCACCTCCGGGGCCGCATCACCGGCAGGCGCGCGCGCTTGCCCTAAAATGGCCGGCCAAATCCCTTTTCCCCTCAACCTCAGTTGACAACCATGTCTCGCACCCTCTTTGTCACCACTGCGCTGCCCTACGCCAACGGATCTTTCCACATCGGCCACATCATGGAGTACATCCAGGCCGATATCTGGGTTCGTTCGATGCGAATGGCGGGCCACACGGTGCACTTTGTGGGCGCCGACGACGCGCACGGCGCGCCGATCATGCTGAAGGCCGAAAAGGAAGGCATCACGCCGCAGGCGCTGGTTGCGCGCTACGCGGCCGAGCGTCCGCAATACCTGAACGGTTTCCACATCCGCTTCGATCACTGGCATTCCACCGATTCGGCGGAAAACGTCGCGCTGTCGCAGGACATCTACCGCGCGCTCAAGGCCCAGGACCTGATCGAAACGCGCTCCATCGAGCAGTTCTACGATCCGGTCAAGGGCATGTTCCTGGCCGACCGCTACATCAAGGGCGAGTGCCCCAAGTGCCACGCCAAGGACCAGTACGGCGATTCCTGCGAGGTCTGCGGCGCGGTGTACGCGCCCACCGAACTCATCAATCCGTACTCCGCACTGACGGGCGCCACGCCCGTCCTGAAGTCCTCCGACCACTTCTTCTTCAAGCTGTCCGACCCGCGCTGCGTGGAATTCCTGCAGCAGTGGACCACGGGTTCCAACAAGGCGGGCACCAAGCATCTGCAGCCGGAAATGCTGGCCAAGACCCGCGAGTGGCTGGGCGGCGAAGACGGCGAGGCCAAGCTGGGCGACTGGGACATTTCCCGCGATGCGCCCTATTTCGGCATCGAGATCCCGGACGCCCCGGGCAAGTACTTCTACGTCTGGCTGGACGCGCCGGTCGGGTATCTGGCGTCGCTCAAGTCCTATTGCGCGGTCAAGGGCATGGATTTTGACGCCCTGCTCGACCCCAACGGCGACACCGAACAGGTCCACTTCATCGGCAAGGACATCGTGTACTTCCACGCGCTGTTCTGGCCCGCCATGCTGAAGTTCGCCGGCCGCAAGACGCCGGACGCGGTCAACGTGCACGGCTTCATCACCGTCAGCGGCGAAAAGATGTCCAAGAGCCGCGGCACCGGCATTTCGCCGTTGCGCTATCTGGAACTCGGCATGAACGCCGAATGGATGCGCTATTACATCGCCGCCAAGCTGAACGCGCGCGTCGAAGATGTGGACTTCAATCCCGAGGACTTCATTGCCCGGGTGAACAGCGATCTGGTTGGCAAATACGTCAACATCGCCAGCCGCGCCGCCAGCTTCATCACCAAGCATTTCGACGGCGTCCTGGGTTATTCCGGCGACACCAGCGCGTTGTCCGCTGAATACGCCGAACAGGCGGAATCCATCCGCGCCGCATTCGAGGCCCGCGAGTACAACCGCGCCATCCGCGAGATCATGGCTTACGCCGACCGCATCAACCAGGCGTTCGACACCGCGCAGCCGTGGGTGCTGGCCAAGGGCATCGCCAGCGCCGACGACGCGCAAAAGGCCGCGCTGCAAGACATCTGCTCGCGCTCGCTGGCCGGCTTCAAGGCCCTGTCGGTGATGCTGGCGCCGGTGCTGCCCCAGCTGGCCGAACGCGTTGCCCTGGAACTGTTCGGCGCGCAGGCGCCCTTCACCTGGGCCGATGCCTCGGTCCTGCCGCAACGCGTGGCGCCGTTCAAGCACCTGATGCAGCGCGTCGAGCCGCAGATGCTGGAAGACCTGTTCGAGCCGCCCGCCGCGCCCGTCGTGGTGCCCGGCGGCGAGCCGCTGGCCGAGACCATCTCCATCGACGACTTCGCGCGCGTCGACCTGCGTATCGCGCAGATCGTCAATTGCGAGCACGTCGAAGGCTCGACCAAGCTGCTGCGCCTGACGCTGGACGTGGGCGAAGGCCGCCACCGCAACGTGTTTTCGGGCATCAAGTCGGCCTACAAGCCGGAAGACCTGGTCGGCAAGCTGACCGTCATGGTCGCCAACCTGGCGCCGCGCAAAATGAAGTTCGGCGTGTCCGAAGGCATGGTGCTGGCCGCCAGCCATGCGGATGAAGCCGTCGACGCCGGCATCTACGTGCTGGAACCGTTCCCCGGCGCCAAGCCCGGCATGCGGGTGCGCTGATCCGCGTCACTGCCAATGCAAAGCGCCCGCAAATGCGGGCGCTTTTTCGTTTCTGCGATGAATTCAGTCAGGCGTTGCTGGGCGCCAGCGCCGGGTCCAGCGAGACGCGCTCGTCGAACACGAAGCACTTGCCTTCGTAGCCAGGGCCGCCCGTTTCCTCGAAATACTTCAGAATGCCGCCGTCTAGCTGGTAGACGTTTTCAATACCAGCCTCGTTCATGAAGATCGCGGCCTTTTCGCAGCGGATGCCGCCCGTGCAGAAGCTGACGACGGTCTTGCCCTCGAGTTGCGCCCGGTTTGCCTCGACCGCGGCGGGAAACTGCGTGAAGCGGTCGATGCGCCAGTCGATGGCATTCTTGAAGGTGCCTTCGTCCACCTCGAAGGCGTTGCGCGTGTCCAGCATGACCACGGGCCGGCCATCGTCGTCGACGCCCGCCGCCAGCCAGCGCGCCAGCGTGTGCGCATCGACGCCGGGCGCGCGGCCCGCCGCCGGCCGGATGGCAGGGTGATTCATGCGGATGATCTCGCGCTTGATCTTGACCAGAAGCTTGCGGAACGGCACGTCGTTGCTGTGGCTGAACTTGACCTCCAGGTCCGCGAACCGCGCATCGGCGCGCAGCCCCTGCAGAAAGGCGTCGATGGCGTCTGCCGACCCCGCGAGAAACAGGTTGATGCCTTCCCCGGCCAGCAGGATCGTGCCCTTGAGCCCGGCGGCGCCCGCCTCGGCGAGCAGGCGCTCGCGCAACGCAGGCAGGTCATCCAGCGGAACGAATTTGTAAGCGGCGATATTGACGACGGAAGTCATGGCAAAGCGATAGAGAACAGGCGGCGAAGCCCGTAATCATAATCGCTGGGCCATTCGCGCCGCAGAAGGGGTACCGCTGGGCGGCCGGTGCGCAGACCGCACACCGCCCAAACCGCTTGCCGTCCCTAGCGGGTGACGACCTGCTGTTCGACCACCGCGTCCAGCACCCAGCGCAGCGGGGCAGCCCCCAGGGTGGCATTCGGGTCATTGATCTCAACCACGCGCAGGCGGTAGAGCACGCCGGGCTGGAAATTGAACCCCGTGATTTCGCCAGGCCAGGCCTGCCAGGGCTGCGAGGCGCTGTCCCGCACCTGATAGCACATGCCGCGGCCACCGGCCGTGTCGCAGGGCACCCGCTCGGCGTTGACGTAAACCAGCTTGGTGGGGCCGCGCTGGCCGCCCGCGACAGGATCCGCGCGGCGCCCGAAGTCCAGCGTGTCGCCGGTGCTGAGCTTCCACGTCATGCGTTGCGGATTGTTGACGTTATCAAAGGAACTGGCCGTGATCCGGGTGAGCGACGACAGGAAATCGTGCTCTAGCGCCATCGTCTGCGGCGCGCAGGCCATGCGGGTCGACACCGGATCGGCGCGCACGATCAACTGTCCATTGGCGATGGTGTACGGCGCGTTGTAGGTATTGCATCCGCTAAATCCCATCATCCGGGGCGAACCCTGATCGTGGATGAATGCAGCCGTGATCGGGCGCGTGGACGACGACGGATGCGGCACGGGGCGCAGCGCGCCGCCGGGCAGCGTCCAGCGCGCCAGATCCCAGTTCGTCTGCACCAGGATGTCGGAAGCCGAGGCCGGCTTGAAACGCGGATCCTGGCCATCGGCCGCGCGCATCGGCGGCGACGAGCAGGCAACGAGACCCGCGCACAGCAGGACGGACGCCAGGCGACGCTGGAAAAGGGATAAGCGCATGCAGGTCTCTCGGATCGTTCAGCGAAGCGGGAATCAGGGGGTCGGCGGATCCTGGCGGCGCTCGAACTCCAGCACGTCGCCGCCCCGAAGATTGAACGTCAGGTGACGCGGCGCGCCGCCGCTATCCAGCGTGAACGTGTCGATGGCGCGCAGCGCGCGCAGGTAGTCGGCTTCCAGCTTTGCGCGCTCGGGCGGCACGCAGGCCATGCGCGTGGTGGCGGGCGCGTCGATGATCAGCTTGTTGCGCTCGAGCTTGTACGTGCCCGTGTACCGGTTGCACCCGGAGAATCCGTTGACTTGGTATTGCTTGCCCTGCGCAAGAAACGTCAGGCGGATGGGCTCGCCGTTGTCCCCGTGCGGGATGTCGCGCAGCTGGCCACCGGGTTGTGCCCAGCGGACCAGTTCCCAGCTCGTCTGCGCCAGCGAATCCTTGCTGGTGGCCGCACTAGCCGCAGCGGCGCCTTCGGGACGCGCGCCGCCGGTCATGCCGGCGCATCCGGCCAGGGCCGCGGTCAACAGTCCCAGGCAGAGCATTCTGCTGGGCGTGGACAGGAAGTTGGGCATGAGCAAGCCTCCAATTGATGCGTATCGTCGTAATGTAACCGGCCCGTGGGCCCTCACGCGATTTTCTCCGTCCGTCAGCCGTATCCAAAAGATGCACGATTGAGCCGGAGGTTCTAGCTCCGATGATCGCGGGTTCTGCATCGAATGCCGCATGGCGGGGGTGGGTGGCCGCGAGCAGAATCAATGACAGTTGATGACTCCGGCCTAAAAAGTAATACAGGGAAAGAGGAGCGGAGCCCGCGACAACCGCATGCGCAGTGTCCGGCCCATCGGGGCTGAGAACAATATCGACCGGGGAGATGCGCGATGGGCTTCTTGAGAACCTTACTGGCACTGTCAGTGGTGCTGGACCACCTGGGCGGCGGCTACGCCGATCAGCTTGTCGGCGGCAGGCTTGCGGTTCAGCTTTTCTATGTGATTTCCGGCTTCCTCATTTCCTACGTGCTGACGGCGACAGACCATTATCAGGGCGCCACCGGCAAGTTCTACGCCAATCGCTTCCTGCGGCTTTTCCCGATCTATCTGGCGGTGGCGGCCCTGACCCTGACGGCCCACATCGTCAGCGGCGGCTCGTTCTTCCGCATCTACGAAGCCCTGCCCTTCAGCGCCGAAGTCTTCCTGTTCCTCTCCAACCTCTTCATCTTCGGCCAGGACTGGCTGATGTTCTTCGGCATCCGCGATTCGGCGCTGGCCTTCACGGGCAGCTTCGCGAACAGCGACGTGCCGCTCTACAAGGGTCTGCTGGTGCCGCAAGCGTGGACGCTCGGTGTGGAAATGAGCTTCTACCTGGTGGCGCCCTTCATCCTGCGCTCGCCGCGCCGGTTGCTGGCGCTTTTGGCCGCCTCGCTGGCCCTGCGCGCGATCCTGATCTGGACGGGGGTCGGCCGCTCGGATCCTTGGACCTACCGCTTTTTCCCGACGGAGCTGGCGCTGTTCCTGATCGGTTCGCTGTCGCACCAGGTGCTGCTGCCGCGCATGAAGGCCTGGACGCAACGCGTCAAGCGCCTGCCCGAGCTGGGCACCGGCATCCTGTTCCTGTACACGGTTGCGCACTTCTCGATCGGCATCAATCCCACCGTGCGCGATGGCCTGGCCGTCCTGCTGTTTGCGGCCCTGCTGCCGCTGGCGTTCCTGTTCCAATCGCGCCACAAGCTGGACAAGGCCATCGGTGAGCTCAGCTATCCCCTGTACATCTGCCACATGCTGGTCATCATGGCATTCAGCTGGCTGATGCACGATGTGCAGGAGCATCAACCCATGCTGTTCGCCGCCATGTCCATCACGGGGTGCATCGGGGTCTCGGCGGTGCTGAACTACCTGATTGCGGATCCCGTGGAACGCCTGCGCAGCCGCCTGCGCACCGATCCCCGCGGCACTGGCGCCATCGCGCCCGCTGATGTCCGGCCGCGCCCGCAGGTTCCGGCGCAACCGATGGGGACTATTCGCCGCGTGCCTTGATGTAGGCGCCCAGCACCAATTCGATCTGCCGTTTTTCCTGGTGCGAGAGTCGGGCGTAGGCCGCGTAGGAGATGGTTTCGAACGGCCAGGCGGGCGGGTCGGGGATTTCGCCCAGTCTGCCAGCGGCAACATGGCCGGACGGCGAGTCGAGCATGGGCCCTTCGCCGGTGCTCAACCACAGGGGATTGACGCGCAGGGCGCGCGTCAGCTTGATGAGCGCGTCGCTGGACGGCTGCTGGCGCTGTCCGCTTTCGTAGTTCCCAATAGCGCTTTGCGACAGGTTGCTTGCGACCGCTAAGTCTTTTTGAGTCCACCCCTGAAGCATTCTTGCGTTGCGCAGACGATGGCTAAACGTGTCCAATCGATCAACCTGAGACATTAATTTGTATGGTTTTTTTGGATTAAAGCATTTCAAATCCGCGGCCAAATAAAGGGATTAGACCCCAATTTCCGGGCTAATCCATAAATCGCCGCATGGCCCCCCTGGCCTTGCGCGCATGCTGCCGCGCGCCATCGCTTCACGCCGCAATCCGCCCCGTTAAAAGTCATATCTTTCATCGGCTTGCAGCGCCTTGCCCGCCCATTGCACCGCTGCCGTCGCGCGACGTTGCAGCAAAACCGGGAGCAAAAAAAGCCGCATGAGTTTATGGGCTGGAATCGCCTGAAAGAGAAAATAATGTATCGGTAATACATAATATTTTTCTGAAGCAAATCGGGGATCAAACGCTGTTTCAATGGATGGCGGGCCATTTCCCTGCGGACGACTGTTACCGACCGAAACCATAGAAACGTATCTTCACAAAAAAACACGCCCGTGTTTAAATGCAACACAGGCGTGACTCTGGAAGGACAAGCGCCGCAACGGCCGGAAACGGCATGGCTCTGCCAGACGTCCGGCTTTTTCACGGCGCCAGCGCCCCGTCGCCGCGCCTCATTGGAAGCATCAATGAACAACACGCTGGATGTCATTTTTCTTGGCAATGACGACGCCAGGCATGCCAGACTCGTCGAGTCCCTTTCCCATCTGGGATTCAACGTCCGCCGCTGCCACGATCTCGTGGATGTCTACGACCGATTTTCCCGCCGGCCCAGCCCGCTGGTCGTCCTGGAAGCCCCGCTTACCGATGTGCACAACGCTGCCGTGCGGCTGCGCGCCATCGACCGCAGCCTGGGCATCGTGGCCATCGCCCCATTCACCGATTCCGAAAGCCGTATCCGCACCTTGCTCTGCGGCGCGGACGCCTGCCTGCCGCCGGACGTGACCGGCCTGGAGCTTGCGGCGGTGCTGCAGGCGCTGGTGCGACGCGCGGTCGGGCTGGACGGCATGGAGCCGGGCGCGGGCACGGAAGCCATAGAAGAACCGGCCCAGGAAGGCTGGCGGCTGGCAAACAAGGGATGGACGCTCATCAGCCCCAAGGGCCGGACGCTGGGCCTGACGACCGGTGAACGCGATTTTCTGTCGCGGCTGGTGAAGTCGCCCGACCGCAAGATCAGCCGCGACGCCTTTCTGGCCGATGGCGCGGACGAAGCCGACAGCGGCATCACGCGCCGCCGCTTCGTGGATGTGATGATCAGCCGCCTGCGCCGCAAGGCGGCGGCCAATCAGATGACGCTGCCGATCCGCGCAGTCCACGGATGGGGCTACATGTTTGCCGCCGACATCTCGCTGGATCTGGACTATCGGGTATCAACGCCAACCGCGCGCACGGACGCGCAACAAGCCTGGCGCAGCGAAGAAGCGGACGCGAACGCGTCTGCCTGAAATCGCCCGGCGCAAGACCGCCAGGCGAAAAAAACGCGGCGCTGCCCCCGAAGGGTAAGACGCCGCGCTAAAACAACACGTGAACCCGGAGTCATCGGCCGGCACCGATGCCTTCTACCTGGATCACGCGATTCCAACATTCGTGCCTCATACTACTCACGCACGGTCCGACCGTGGCCTGCGCCGGGTCTCTAGTCCCTGCACGGGCTGCAACGTGATCAACGCCTGGCAATGCGTCCACCCGTGCTGCTGGGGGGGCGTTACTGCCATATCGGCGGTGTTCCTTCCGGATAGCCGCCTGATGAGGAAAGTTTAGGACCTCGGAAGCGTTTCCAGTAATTCTTTGTTGATAGTCTTCCATACCAGATTGATATAGCAAGCCCCTCCGCTCCATGCCCCTGCCCCAGCCATCCCTGCGCCATCGCCTCCGCAAGATACTGGCGTTTTTCCCGCCGAACTGGTGCCTTGCCATCCTGGTCGCGCTGGACGGATACGCGTTCATGCACCCGGTGCTGCGCGAAGTCCGCGCCCGCGAATATTCGTTCTGGCTGGCGCTGGACAACTGGCACGAGATCATGCGCGTGGTCGGTCTGCTGGAGATTCCACGCCTGGTGCTCGGCGTCGGTTTGCAGGTGATTGCGCTGGGCTTGATCCTGAAGGCGCGCATCGCGTGGGCGTTCTCGCTGGTGCTGCTGATCGGCATCGGCACGTTCGCCATCCTGGGCGACGGGGGCCGCGCGGGGCTGGGCATCTACACGCTGGTCCTGGTGATTGCGCTGGTGGCGTACTGGCGGCGCTTTGACCGCGCCAGCGTGACGGCCGGGTCGCTGTTTGCGCTGGTCAGCGTGCTGTCGCTGATGATCTACGCGGTGTTCGGCACGCTATACCTGGGCAACGAATTTAATCCCCCGATCCTGGACGCCGGCACCGCGCTGTATTTCTCGATCGTGTCGATGTCCACGGTGGGCTACGGCGACATCGTGCCGCATAGCGGCACGGCGCGCCTGTTCACGGCGTCGATTATCATCCTCGGCATTACCGTGTTCGCCACCTCCGTCAGCGCGATCGCCGGACCGGTGATCGGCGGCAATCTGAAACGGCTCGTCAAAGGCAGGTTTTCTTCGGCCATGAGAAAAAACCACATCATCATCGCCGGCGCGACGCCCCTCGCGCTGAGCGTCTACCAGGGCCTGCGCAGCCGCAACGAAGAAGTCACCGTCATCGTGCCAACGGGCATGGCGCACGACTATCCCGCCGCCGCCGACCTGATCGAAGGCGATCCCTCCAGCGTGGACGTGCTGCACGTGGCGGGCGTCGCCCGGGCGCGTTATGTGCTGGCGCTGCGCGACGACGACGCAGAAAACGCATTCATCGTGCTGGCCGCGAAGGAAGCGACCGGCGCGGACGGCGCCAAGACGGTGGCGCTGGTCAACACCAGCAAGCATCTGGAGAAGATCCGCCGGGTGCAGCCCGATCTGGTGTTTTCGGTGCAACTGCTGGGCGCGGAAATGCTGACGCGCGCGATCAACGGCGAACCCATGGACAGCCAGGCCATCACGGACCTGTTCTTTGCCAAGCCGTCATCCAACGCCAAGACCACTTGAACGCGGTTGCGGCTCGCCCACCGGTGCGTTCGGTAGCACGTGCCCGGCGTACCACGTCACGAACTGATCCGACGGCATGGGCCGCGCAAACAGGTAGCCCTGGATGAACGCGACGCCGCGCCCGGTGAGATAGCGGAACTGCAGATCCGTTTCAACGCCTTCGGCCAACACCGCCAGGCCCAGCCGATGCGCAAGCGTGATGATGACGTCCAGCACCGGCGCGTCTTCGCCGGTGGGTTCGATGGCGTGCACGAAGCCCTTGTCGATCTTCAGGTAATCCACTGGAAAACGCTGCAGATACGACAGCGAGCAGTGGCCGGTGCCGAAGTCGTCGATGGCAACACGCACCCCCTGCTCACGCAGCGTGTCGATATTGCGCCGCGCCTGTCCGTCATCGGTGATCAGGCTGCGTTCGGTGATCTCCAATACCAGGGTCGGGTCACGATGGGCGATGTTGGCGGCAAAACGCTCGATGTCGGTGGTGAACTCGGCGCATGACAAATGCTCGGCGGCGATGTTGACCCCGACGTGAAACCCCGGCGGCGTGGTCCAGCCGCGCATGTCGCGTTCGATCAGCGTAAACAGATGGCGCGTCAGCGGGGCGATCATGCCATCGGCCTCGGCCGCCGCAATAAAGACGTCCGGCCGCACGGATCCCACCCCGGGCCGTTCCCAGCGCAGTAGCGCCTCGACGCCGCTGCACTGGCCCGTTGCATGACCGTACACGGGTTGGTAATGCACCCTGAATTCATCAGCCCGGATCGCGCGGCGCAACTGCTCCCTGAAGGAACGGCGGTTCGCCTGCTGGCGGTACGCGACCACGGCCAGACCGAATCCGAGCAGCGCGGCGGCGGGCAGGTAAGTCATCATCAACTGCTGCCACGCCTGCACGACGGCTTCAGCCGGCGCATTGACGCGGATCGTCAGCGGTGCGGGCCCATCGTGGCCCGTGGTCTCGTGGTAGACCAGCTCGCGCGACGCCCCCGCCGCACCCTTGAAATCGTTGTGGATGAACGCCCCGCCCTCGCCTACCTGCAGTTCGATTCGGTAATCGCGCAGGCTTGCCACGGCGTCCAGCAGATCCTGCACGTACCGTCCGTCGACCACCACGACGCCGCTGTGTCCCTCGGCACCGGGCCGGCCCAGGAGGATCGCAGGCCGTTCGGGCGCCAGCGGCGTGCCGGACACCGTGAAGCGCCAGCGGTCGGGCGGCTGGTCGGATACCCACTTGCGAAACTCCGAGACCGGATAGTCGATCTTGCCGACCGCCGACGAACAATAGATGCGATCGCCGCGTACCAGGAACAGGGACCGCAGATAGGGGTTCAGCGCGCCCCAGCGTTGCAGGTCGGGCAGCGCTTCATCGCACGACAGCGCCGTCAGCGCCGCCACCCGGTCCGCCAGCGTCCACGTCTGCGTCAGGACGTGCTGCGTCTGCACCCGCACGATGCGCGCGGCCGACTCGGCTTCAATGCGCTGTTCCTTCTGCGCGTGCCACCACGTCCAGGCGACGCAGGCGATCACCGGCAGCACCAGCGCCAAGGCCACGGGCAGATAACGCCACGAGGGAACTCGATCCATCAGGCCTGATGTCGGCAAGGGGTCTCCGCGGCAGTGGGGGCCATTAGTACAGCTGCATCGTTGCGATGGGACACCATGTGCGGCGCTGCGTCAAGAACTGCGTGTGCGCTTGCGCCTTGCGCAAGGATCGGGTCCGCAACGCTGGCGGTACCGCCGCCCGCTGGGCTATCGTTGACGGGCAAGCCCCTCTGCCGACGGCATGAGGCTCGTGTGTATTCGTTTCCCCTTAGCACGCCATTTACAAGGACGGATGATGAAGAAAGCAAATGCCTCCCTGCCCGCCGGCCTGACCGGCGCCAACGTCGCCTTCTGCCAGCGCCTGGCCCAGCTTGCGCAGGAAAGCCAGCAGCGCTGGCTGGAAATGGGCCAGCGTCTGGCCGGCGATAGCTCCGGCCAGGTCCTCGCCGCCCTCTCCCCATTGAACCCCACCACCAACTGGCAGGATGTCATGCCCGCCATGGGCGAGCTCGCGCGCAAACGCTGGCAGGCGCAGCTGGAAGCCAGCCAGGCCCTCACTCACGCCGCGCTGCAGGAACAGGCCACCATGGCCGCCGGCGTGGGCGAAGCGATGTGCGAATGGTTCAAGCAGGCCAACAGCGCGGCCGCCGACAACTCGCCCTTCGCGCAGATGTGGTCCACGATGACCAACCAGATGGCGGCCGCCTGCGCGGCCATGCAAGACGCCCATCAGCAGGGAGGCCGCCATGACCGCTAAGCGAACCGCCCTCATCACGGGCGGGACGGGCTGCCTGGGCCGTGCCATCGCCGTCGCGCTGCACGATGCTGGCCACGACGTCATCGTCACCTACCATTCCAGCGAGACCGCCACGCGCGAATGGATCAAGGAAGAAGCGGCCAAAGGCCGCACTTTCGCCATGTACAAGGTCAACGTGGCGGACTTCGACGCCTGCCAGGCGCTGGCGCGCAAACTGGAGGAAGACGGGCGCCAGATCGACATCCTGATCAACAACGCCGGCATCACGCGCGACGCCAGCCTGCGCAAGATGAGCGCGCAGAATTGGGCCGAGGTCATGCACAGCAATCTGGACTCCATGTTCAACATGACACAGCCGCTGTGCGGCCCGATGGCGGATCGGGGGTGGGGCCGGATCGTGAATATCTCGTCGGTGAACGGCAGCAAGGGTGCGTTCGGGCAGACCAACTACGCGGCCTCCAAGGCGGGCATCCACGGCTTCACCAAGTCGCTGGCGCTGGAGGTCGCCCGCAAGGGCGTGACGGTGAACACCGTGTCGCCCGGCTATCTGGCCACGCGCATGGTGCAGGCCGTGCCGCCGGAGGTCATACAGGAAAAGATCCTGCCGCAGATTCCCGTGGGCCGGCTCGGCGAGCCCGATGAGATCGGCGCGCTGATCGCGTTCATCTGCAGCGATGCGGCGGGGTTCATGACAGGCAGCAATGTGGCCATGAACGGCGGGCAGCATATGTATTGACGGCGGGTGCCGGCGCTGCGCGCACCGGCCCGCCGCTTCCTTTTCATTCATGTCCCGCAACACAGACCTCCTCCTGACCGCGCTCGCCCCCACGATCTGGGGCAGCACCTACGTCGTCACCACGCTGATGCTGCCGCCGGGCTATCCGCTGACGGTTGCCATGCTGCGCGCCCTGCCCGCGGGCCTCCTGCTGATGTTGTGGGTCCGTGCGCTGCCGCACGGCATCTGGTGGCTGCGCGTGATCGTCCTTGGGGCGCTGAATTTTTCGGTGTTCTGGGCATTGCTGTTCGTCGCCGCCTACCGCCTGCCGGGCGGGGTGGCGGCCACGCTCGGTGCGATCCAGCCGCTGGTCGTGATCGCGCTGGCCCGGCTGCTGCTGGGCGCTCCGGTGCGCGGGCTGTCCGTGGTGGCGGCGCTGACGGGCCTGGCTGGCGTGGCGCTGCTGGTGCTGACGCCCAAGGCGGCGCTGGACCCCGTCGGCGTTGCAGCCGGGTTGGGCAGCGCGGCATCCATGGCGCTGGGCACGGTCCTGAGCCGCCGCTGGCAACCGCCCGTGTCCGCGTTGACCTTCACGTCGTGGCAGTTGACGGCGGGCGGCATCCTGCTCGTGCCCGCTGCGCTGCTGTTTGAAGCGCCGCTGCCGCAGTTCACGCTGGTCAACGTCGTGGGCCTCGCTTGGCTGGGACTGATTGGCGCCGCGCTGACCTATGTGCTGTGGTTCCGCGGCGTGGCGCGGCTGGAGCCCGCGGCGGTGTCGTCGCTGGGTTTCCTGAGTCCGCTGTCCGCCACGGTGCTGGGGTGGGCGATCCTGGGCCAAAGCCTGTCGCCGCTGCAGTTGGCAGGCATGGCGGTGGTGGTGGGCAGCGTCTGGCTGAGCCAGCGCGCGCAACGCCCTCCTCCTGCGCCGATGGTGCCGCGGGCGGCGCGCTGAGCCGCACGCATTCGATCGGACTTTCCCAATCTGATCCGCTTTTTTTCGCTCTCCCTGAATCTGTACTGATCGCCGTATAAGGCCTAACTTGACGGGGTAGTTCAAACACCCGTCAGCGCCCGCCGCCTCGTGGCGATCCGTCCGCGCTGACAGAGAAAGTCAGGAATACCGCCATGGACAGCGACGCGCTATTGCTCGCACGAATTCAGTTCGGCTTCACCATCTCGTTTCACATCGTCTTTCCCGCCATCACCATCGGACTGGCCAGCTACCTGGCCGTGCTCGAGGGCTTCTGGCTGCGCACGGGCAAGACGGTCTACCGCGACCTCTATCACTTCTGGACCAAGATCTTCGCCGTCAACTTCGGCATGGGCGTCGTTTCGGGTCTGGTCATGGCCTATCAATTTGGCACCAACTGGAGCTTTTTCTCCGATTTCGCGGGCAGCGTCACGGGTCCGTTGCTGGCCTACGAAGTGCTGACCGCCTTCTTCCTGGAAGCCGGATTTCTGGGCGTGATGCTGTTCGGCTGGTCGCGCGTGGGGCCGGGGCTGCATTTCTTTTCGACGATCATGGTGGCACTGGGCACGCTGGTGTCCGCGACCTGGATCCTTGCGTCCAACAGCTGGATGCAGACGCCCGCGGGATACGAAATCCTGGATGGACGTGTCGTGCCCACCGACTGGTTCGCCGTGATCTTCAATCCGTCCTTCCCGTATCGTCTGGCGCACATGGGCATCGCCGCGTTCCTGGCCACCGCGCTGATGGTCGGGGCTTCGGGCGCCTGGCATCTTCTGCGCGGGGACCGCAGTCCTGCCGTGAAGAAGATGTTCGCGATGGCGATGGGCATGCTGCTGCTTGTCGCGCCGCTACAGGCCGTGGTGGGCGACTTTCATGGCCTGAACACGCTCAAGCATCAGCCCGCCAAGATCGCCGCCATCGAGGGCCATTGGGAGAACGAGCCCGGCGCGGGCGTGCCTCTGACGCTGTTCGGCATACCGGACATGGCGCGCGAGGAAACGCGCTACGCGGTCAACATCCCGCGGCTGGGCAGCCTGATCCTCACGCATAGCTGGGACGGGCAGTTTCCTGGCCTGAAGGCCTATCCGCCCGAGGACCGCCCCAATTCCACGGTGGTCTTCTGGTCGTTCCGCATCATGGTCGGGCTGGGCCTGCTGATGATCGCCCTTGCCGTCTGGGCGCAATGGGCGCGCAGGCGCGGACGCCTGTACGCGTCGCGCTGGCTGCACCGCGCCGCGTTGTGGATGGGGCCGTCGGGCCTGGTCGCCATGCTGGCCGGCTGGTATGTCACCGAGATCGGGCGGCAACCCTGGATCGTGTATGGCGTCATGCGCACTGCGGACGCCGCTACGCCGCATGGCTTGAGCGAACTGACGCTGACGCTGGCGCTTTTCATTGCGGTGTACCTGCTGGTGTTCGGCGCGGGCGTCTCTTACATGCTGCGCCTCATCCGCATGGGCCCCAGCCCCGCGCCCGGCCACGCGCCGCTGTCCGGCGGGCCGGGCGAGCCGCGCCCACCCTCCCCGCCCCTGTCCGCCGCCTCAA
>NZ_DIEJ01000004.1:0-19970 GCF_002418565.1 Achromobacter sp. UBA5777
GCGCCGGCGCGGCCGCGAACGTGCCGCGCCCCTGCCGCCGCTCGATGAGGCCATCGGCTGCCAGCGCATCGAGCGAGCGCCGAATCGTCAGCCGGGAAACGCCGTATTCGGCGGCCAGCGCGTTTTCGCCGGGCATCGCCCTGTCCGTGGCGAACCCGCCTGCTTCAAGCCGTTGCTTCAGCAACAGATAGACCTTGTGATAAAGCGGCAGCGGGCTGTCGGGCACGGAGGGGCTCCTGGTTGACGTTCAGTCGACGGTCGCGCCGGTGAACTTGACGATCTCGGCATAGCGCGCGATGTCCTCGCGCACGAAGACGCCCAGTTCCTCGGGGCTGCTGCTGACCGCGCTGGCGGCCTCGCCTTCGAGCAGCTNNTCGACCGCCTTGCGCGCCGCGGCGTTCAGGGCCGCCAGCTTGTCGGCCGGCATCTTCGCCGGGCCGAACAGCGCGAACCACGCGTTCGATTCGAAACCCTTGATGGTATCGCCGATGGGCGGCACGCCGGGAAACTGCGGCAGCGCCTGCGGACTGGTGACCCCTAGCGCCCGCAACGCGCCGCTCTTGATGTGCGGCAGCGCGTTCAGCGAACTGGCGAACATCATGTCCACCTGGCCGCCCAGCAGGTCGGTGATGGCCGGCGCAGTGCCCTTGTACGGCACGTTCAGGATGTCCAGGCCCGCCATCATCTTCATGCGTTCACCCGCCATGTGCAGCGACGACCCGATCGCGCCCAGCGCCATCGTGTGCTTGCCGGGGCTGGCTTTGACCAGCGAGACGAACTCCGACATGGTGCGCGCCGGAAAGTCCTTGCGCACGACCAGCACGCTGGGCACGTTGGCCAGCATGCTGATCGGCGTGAAATCGGCCACGGGGTCGAATGGCAGGTTCCGGTACAGCGTGGCATTGATGGAAAAGCTGGTGAAGGTGACCAGCAAGGTGTTGCCGTCGGGATTGCTCTTGGCGACATAGTCGGCGGCGATGTTGCCGCCCGCGCCCGGCTTGTTCTCGACCACCACGGGGCGCTTCAAGTCCACTGCCATGTGCTGCGCGATGCTGCGCGCCACGGTGTCGGTGGTGCCGCCCGGCGGTGCGCCCACGACCAGCCTGATGGCGTCTGCCTGCGCCAAGGCAGGGGCAGGTGGCATGGCGAACGCGGCCAGCAGCGCGCAGCCCGCGGCGATCCGATGAAGTCCCGGCATGATTTGTCTCCTGATATGTTGTATTGAGGACAATACAAGTATAGGAAGACCCTTTCGCGCACGCCAGATCGTTTCCCCGTAGAAAGGCGTCAATTGTCCGGGGCACCAGCCGCCTTCGCGTACTCCACGATGGCGATGTCCCGGAACGCCTGGATCAACGCCAGGCGGGGCGACACGCGCGACCAGATCAGGCCGAAGCGGCGCGGTTCGCAGTGCGCGGGCAGCGGCAGGGCGAGCAGACCCAGCCGTTCGATCGTGCCGTTGGTGGACCGGGGCAGGATCGCCACGCCCAGATCCCGGCTCACCATGACCGCAATCGATTCGATCGCGTTCAGTTCGAACCGGTCCCGCGGCGTGATGCCGACGCGGCGCAGATACTCGTCGACGTGCCGCCCGCTCCAGTCGTTGCGCTGGTAGCGGATGAACGGCTCCGCGGTGAGCAGGCTGTGCGGATGCCGCCCGGCGTGGCGCGGGGCCGCTGCCAGCACATAAGGTTCTTCGCGCAGCAACTGCCAGCCCAGGCTTTTGGACAGGGGATAGGGCGCTTCCAGGGCGATGGCCGCGTCGAGCTCGCCGCTTTCAATGGCCGGATAGAAGCGGGCGCTGTGCCCGGGTTGGATTTCCACGCTGATCAGCGGATGGCGTCCGACCAGATGTTCAAGAATGGCCGGCACCATGGAGTTGAGCGCCGTGTTGCCGGCGCCCAGCCGCAGCTCGCCCATCATCTCGCCCGACCGCGCCAGGTAGCGGATCTTCTCGATCCGCTCCAGGACCTCGCGCATCGGTCCGATCAGTTCGATTGCCTTGGCCGTCAGGTGCACGGTGCGTCCGGCGCGCGCGACCAGCGGTACGCCCAGTTCCTGTTCCAGCTTGCGTAGCTGCTGGGCGACGGCGCCGTGCGTGAGTCCCAGGCGGCGGGCGGCTTCGGCCATGGAGCCGTGCTGCGCCACGGCGGACAGCGTATGGAGAAAGTCGGTATTCATGATGATAGGGATTCTATCTTCTTATCGTATGGTGGCTTTCCCATGGCGGCGTGCAGCGCGGTCACAATGCGGCCAGGAGACCATAATGAGAAGCAAGCTTTTCGTGCCGGCGTCACGCCCGGAACTATTCGACAAAGCCATGGCCAGCGAAGCCGACGCGCTGTCCTTCGATCTGGAGGACGCGGTCGCGCCGCCTCGCAAGGCGGCCGCGCGTGCCGAACTGGCCAGCTGGCTCGGGTCGCCCGCCTTTCAAGCGGCGCAGGCTCAACATCCCAAGAAAATTATCGTTCGCGTCAATGCGTTGGACACCCCTTACTTCGCGGACGACCTGGACGCGCTGGGCCGTTCGCCGATCGACATGCTGAATCTGCCCAAGGTCGAGTCGGCGGACGCGCTGCGCGAGGCTGCGGACCGCGCCGGCCAAGCCGGTTTCGAGGGCGAACTGCTGGTCACCGTTGAAACGCCGCTGGCGCTGGCCCGCGCGGCCGAGCTGGCTGCCGCGCACCCGCGCGTGGCGGGCCTGCAATTGGGGCTGGCCGACCTGTTCGAACCCCTGGGCATCGACCGCTACCAGCCCGAAACCCTGCGCGCGGTGATGCTGGCGTTGCGGCTGGGCGCCGGTTCCGCGGGCAAGTACGCCATGGACGCCGCCTATGCCCGCGTGCGCGATGGCGAGGGCTTCCAGGCAGAGGCGCAACTGGCGCGCTCGCTCGGTTTCCTGGGCAAATCCTGCGTGCATCCCAGCCAGATCGCCATCGCCAACGAGGTCTTCGGATTCAGCGCCGAAGAGATTGACGCGGCCGAACGGATCGTCGCCGCAAGCGAGGCGCAGGAAGGGGTGGGCGCTTTTCTGCTGGACGGCAAGATGATCGACGCGCCCTTTGTGCGGCGCGCCCGCGACGTCCTGCTGGCGGCGGGACGCGCCGCCTGAAACGGCCTGCGCGAATCGCGGCCGAGCTTTTTATCGGATGAATTGCATGATGGAAATTGAAACCTCCGCCCAACTGCCGCTGGCCGGCGTCAAGGTGCTGGACCTCAGCGCCTACATCGCGGGTCCGTACGGCTGCGCCTTGCTGGGCGACATGGGCGCCGACGTGATCAAAGTCGAGCCGCCCGAAGGCGACAACCTGCGCAAATACCCGTCAACGCTGCCGGCCGAGAGCCGCGCCTTTCTGGGCATCAACCGCAACAAGCGCGGTCTGTGCCTCAATCTGAAAGACGAGGCGGGCTACGAGGTGCTGGTCAGGCTGGTGCGCGAGGCCGATGTGCTGGTCCACAATTTCCGCCCCGGCGTGCCCGAGCGCCTGCGCATCGACTTCGCCACGTTGGCCGCTATCAACCCGCGCCTGATCTACTGCGCGATGACGGGCTACGGCGCGGCCGGTCCGATGGCGCGCCACGCGGGCTACGACCAGGTGCTGCAGTCGATGACCGGCATGTGCGCGGCGCAGGCCAAGCCCGACGGCCCGCCCGAGGTGCTGTACGGATCGGTGGTCGACTACTACGGCGCCGCGCTGATCTCCAACAGCGTATCCGCCGCGCTTTATCAGCGCGAAAAGACCGGGCGCGGGCAGGCCATCGAAGTGTCGCTGCTGGGCAGCGCGCTGGCCATGCAGTCCGCCCGCCTGGTCTGGGCCGAAGGCGAACCGCGCCGCATCGAACGCGACATGCGTTCGGGCGGCATCACCGGCATCCATCCCACGCGCGAAGGCCATCTCTACATCTCGGCCAACACGCCGCATTTCTGGCGTGCGCTGTGCGATCACCTGGACCTGCAGGATCTGGCCGACCATCCCGACTACGACACCGTGAAAAAGCGCGCGGCGCAGGCGTCGGTGCTGGTTCCGCTGGTGCGCGAGGCTCTGGCGCGCGCATCGGCCCGTGAATGGGCCGAGCGTTTTGGCCAGAGCGTGCCTTGCGCGGAGGTCCGGCCGGTCGAGGACATGTTCGACCACCCGCAGGTGGAGGCGATGGGATTCATGCGCCCGTACCACAGCGAGAAGGCGGGCAATTACCTCGGTCTGGCGCAATGGGCGCAGTTTGGCGGGGCCGCGCTGCAAGACGAAGCCGGTGCCGGCGCCGTGCGCGCCGCGCCGGGTCTGGGTGAACACAGCCGCACAATTCTGTCCGCCCTGGGATACACATCGGACGAAATCGACCAATTGCTGCACACCTCCGTGGTGCAATAAGCAGTAACAACCAAGACAAGAATCGTCCGGCAAAAGGGCGAGGAGACAGAAATCATGAATCAAGCGCAACGGTATGTGCGCCGCCCGGATGGATCGAACTGGGGCGATTTCGGACACGAAGACCAGCTGGGCACGCTCAACCACCTGGACGTCCAGGCGCGTCTGGCCGCGGTTGCCGAAATCCGCACCGGCATCTCGTTTTCGCTGAGCCTGCCGCTGACCGTGCCGCGCGCGCCGGTGCTGAATCCGCGCCGCAAGGGCCCGGTGATCCAGCCCGCCGAGAAGAACGGGGTGCCGGTCTACCGCTATCCGCTGGACCGCGACGTGCCGGGCGCCACCGATGTCATCAGCGACGACCGCGTCACGCTGTCGCCGCAATATTCCACGCAATGGGACGCGCTGGGGCACGTGGGCTCGATGTACGACGCCCATGGCTCCGGCCAGCCGCAGCCCACCGGCTACAACGGTTTCGCCGTCAGCGAGCCCGCCACTGAGGGCTTTACCGGCACCCGCGACCTGTCCATTGAACCGATGGCGCGCCACGGCATCCAGGGACGCGGCGTCATGGTGGACCTGCGTGCCCATTTCGGTGATGCGCAGCGCAAGGTGTCCCACCGCGAGCTGATGGACGTGATGCGCGCCGATGGCGTGGAAGTCCGGCCGGGCGACGTGCTGTGCCTGCACACCGGGTTGGCCGACCTGGCGCTGACGCTGGGCGACGATGAGCAGGAGCGCCTCAAGACGAGCTGCTGCGTGCTGGACGGCGCCGACGCGGACCTCTTGGCGTGGATCAAGGACAGCCGGATCGCGGCCATCGCCGCCGACAACCACGCGGTCGAACTGCGCAACCATCACCTGGACACGGGCAAGGGCGCGCTGTTGCCCCTGCACGAGCAATGTCTATTCAAGCTGGGCCTGCCGTTGGGCGAGCTCTGGCACCTGACCCCGCTGGCGCAATGGTTGCGCCAGCACGGCCGGCATGCCTTTTTCCTGACCGCGGCGCCCATGTACGTGCCCGGTCTGGTCGGCGCGCCGGTCAACCCCATCGCGACCGTCTGACGACGGCTCGCGCCACGACCCTTGACCGATCGAACATCCCCGCAGGGGAGACCCGAGGAGCACACATGAAGAAAACCCGTCGCACGGCCCTGGCCGCAATTCGTCCGCTGGCAGCCGCCATCGGTCTGGCCACCGCATTTGGCGCCACGTTTGGCACCGCGAACGCCGCTGGCTACCCCGAGCAGCCCATCACCGTGGTGGTGCCGTATTCCGCCGGCGGCGGCGCGGACAACGCCGCGCGCATCATCGCGCAGGGCATGGGCGAAGTCGCCGGCCAGAGCGTGGTGATCGAGAACAAGGGCGGCGCCAGCGGCTCCATCGGCGCGGCGTTCGTGGCACGGGCCAAGCCCGACGGCTACACCGTGCTGTACGACGCGTCGTCCTTCTCGATCAATCCGGTGCTGCGCAAGCTGCCCTATGACGCCAAGAAGGACTTCATTCCGGTCTCGCAGGCCGTCAGCGTGCCCAACATCCTGGTGGCCGCGCCCGGTTCCAGCTTCAACAACCTGCAGGACTTCATCGATGCCGCGCGCGCCAAGCCCGGCCGCCTGACGTTCGCGTCCTACGGACCCGGCAGCCTGGCGCAGATGGCCGCCGAGCTGCTCAAGAAGGATGCAAACCTGGATATGGTGCACGTGCCCTACAAGGGCGGCGCGCCGGCCATCGTGGACGTCATGGGCGGTCAGGTCGACGTGTACTTCGCCAACGCCGCGTCCAGCCTGAACTACGTCACCGGCGGCAAGCTGAAGGCGCTGGCGGTCTCGTCGTCGCAGCGCATGCCCGAACTGCCCAACGTGGCGACCGTGGGCGAAGCCGGCATCAAGAACTTCAACGTGGTCGAGTGGAACGGCTTCTTCCTGCCGGCCGGCGCCAGCCCGGAAGTGGTGGCCAAGCTGCAGGACCTCGTGCAAAAGGCGCTGGCGCGTCCCGACACCCGCGAGAAGCTCGCCAAGCTGGGCCTGACGCCGGTCGGCAGCAGCGCTACGGACTTCGCCAAGTTTGTCGACGCGGAACAGACCCGCTGGGCCGAGGTCGTGAAAACCAATAACATCCAGGTGAATTGATCATCCGGGGGCGGGCGCGGCAACGTTTGCACGCGCCAGCCCCCGATCCGAATGGAGATTGACCAGATGAGCCGGGAAGACGATTTCGAGCGCGGCCTGCAAAACCGCCGCGCCGTGTTGGGCGATGAATGGGTGCAGCGGTCGCTGGATCGCGCCACCACGTTCACCGCCGACTACCAGAACATGATCACGCGTTATGCCTGGCACGATATCTGGAGCCGTCCCGGACTGCCGCACAAGGCGCGCCGCATGATGGTGCTGGCGGTGACGTTGTCGCTGGGCCGCTGGGAAGAATTTGAACTGCACGTGCGCGCCGCGTTGACGGCACCGGACGCCTCGCGCCTGACGCCCGATGAACTCAAGGAAGTGCTGCTGCAGAACGCAATCTACGCGGGCGTGCCGGCGGCCAACACGGCCTTCAATCTTGCACAGAACATCCTGCGCGAGGTCGCCGGGCAGATCGGCTACGACCTGGCCGCGGCAGACCCGCGCCAGGCCGACCTGTTTGGGACAAAGCCGGCCTGACCGGTCTGCGCAAGGCGGGCGGTATGCCCGCCTGGCGCTTTTCAATCCGCGCGGGGATTCAGCACGCGAGCCGCCTGCAGGCCGCTGCGCACCGCGCCTTCCAGCACGCCGGGATAGCCGGTGTCGGTCCAGTCGCCGGCAAGCGCCAGCGTGGGCCACGGCGTGGAGTTCAGCGGCCGGGTGAGGCCCGGCACCGCTGCAAACGTCGCGCGCTTTTCAATGAACAGTTCCGCCGCCGCCACCTCCGGCATCGGCGGCAGCCGCAGCGGATGCGCCGCGGCCTGTTCGGCCACCTGATCGATCAGGGCTTCAATTACTTGGCGCCGGTTGCGTTCGCTCATGCCGATGGCAGCGCTGGCCACCACGGCCAGTTCCCCCGCCTTGGTGTCGCCCGCGAGCTGGGCGCGGTCGAACAGCCACTGGCCGGCATGGCCGCGGGCCGCTTCTTCGCGAAGCATCATCATCGGCTCGGGCAGCCGCCATGGGCCGGCCAGACGGATGTTCAGCGTGGCGATGGGCAGATAGTCGAAAGCCTTGAGCGCATCGAGCAGCCCCGTGGCGCCGGCCTCACGCAGCGGGCCGTCCAAGAGGCGCGCGGCGAAGGTGGGCGGCACGGCCAGCACGGCCGCGTCGAAACGTTCCTGATTGATGTCGATGCCGTCGGCGGACGGATGCAGCTGGCGCACCGTGCTGCCATAGCGCATGGTGACCTGTCGCGCGGCGGCGTCCGGCCACAGCGCCGACAGGTCCGTGCACGGCAGCAGCATATCGCTGTCTTCGCGCGCGCCAGCCAGGCTGTCGCGCAGCACGCGGGCGAACAGCACCGCGCTGGCCGAAGCAATTGGCGTGTTCAGCGCAGCCAGGCAAAGGGGCTCCCACATCTGCCGGATCAGCACATCGGATTGCGCGTGATAGTGCAGCAACTGCAGCACGGTCCAGTCGCGCGGCGGCGACCAGGACATGGTCTTCAAGCCGCGCATCAGGCGCAGCATCGCAAGGCGGTCGGCCCACGACAGACCACGCGCGCGCAGGACGGCCATGGCCATGTGCAGCGGCGCCGGCAGGCGCGGGGCAGACAGGTTGAAGCGGCCATCCAGGCTTGCCAGCCGCAAGGGGCGCCGCATCAGCAGAGCGTCGGGGTTGCGGCCCACGCGGCGCATCAGCGCCAGCGTTTCCTTGTAGGCGCCGCACAAGAGGTGCTGGCCGTTGTCGAGCGGTGCTTCGAAATCGCCGTGGAAGACGCGGCGCGCGCGGCCGCCGGGGGTGTGCCCGGCCTCGAACACCGTGACCTTGGCGCCGGCTTCACGCAGGGCGACGCTGGCCGCCAAGCCGGCCCAGCCTGCGCCAATGACCGCCGCCTTCACCGGGCCAACCGGCGGACCAGGCCGCGTCCGCCGCCCACCCAGGTTTTCCAGGCGAGCCAGAGTTTGCGCAAGGGGGTGAGCGATATGCGCTGATGCAGCACCTGCCAGTTGTCGCGCTCGATCTCGTCGAGCAGCGCGTGGTAGATGGCGGCCATCATGAGCCCCGGACGCTGCGCGCGGCGGTCGGCCTCGGGCAGGTTGCTCATCGCCTCGCGGTACAGCTCGCGGGCGCGGTCGGCCTGGAACTTCATCAGCGCGCTGAATCGGTCGGAATACTCGCCATTCAGGATGTCCGAGGCCTTGACCTCGAACTGCTGCATGTCGTTGACCGGGATGTAGATGCGGCCGCGGCGGGCGTCGTCGCCCACGTCGCGAATGATGTTGGTCATCTGGAACGCCAGGCCCAGCTTTTCGGCGTAGACCAGCGTCTTGGGATCGGAATAGCCGAACACGCCGGCGGACAGTTCGCCCACGACGCCGGCCGCGTGCCAGCAATACTTGCGCAGGCCGGGCCAGTCCAGATAGCGGGTCTGGTCCAGATCCATTTCCATGCCGTCGATCACGGCCAGCAGGCGGGCGCGGGTGATCGAACAGGTTTCCAGGTGCGGCTGCAACGCGCGCGTGACGGGATGGTCGGGCTTGCCGTCGAACATCTGGTCGATCTGCGTGCGCCACCAGGCGAGCTTGATGCGCGCGAGCGACGGATCGGTGCACTCGTCGACCACGTCGTCCACTTCGCGGCAGTACGCGTACAGGGCCGTGATGGCGCGCCGGCGCTCGGGAGGCAGGAACAGGAAGGAGTAGTAGAAGCTGGAGCCGCTTTTGGCGGCTTTTTCCTGGCAATACTCGTCAGGGGTCATTAGGCACGGCCTGTTACTTGATGGAGCGCCACAACATGATGGCCCAGTCTTTGGCGCCCAATTCGGGGCGATTCATGAATACATCGTAGCCGCTCGCCTCGATCCGCTCCAGGACGCGCAGCCCGCCTTGCACCACCAGGCGCAGCTCCAGGCCGATGCGGCCCGGCAGGCGGCGCGCCAGCGGAGCGCCGAAGTGTAGCAGCGCGCGTGTGCGGTCAACCTGGAAGGCCATCAGCTCGCGCCACGCAGGCGTAAGCCGGCAGGCGGCCAGGTCTTCATCCGACACGCCGTGGCGGCGCAGGTCTTCCTGCGGCAGGTAGACGCGGTGCTTGTGCCAGTCCACCCGTACGTCCTGCCAGAAGTTCACCTGCTGCAGGCCGGTGCAGATGGCGTCGGACTCGGTGATGTTCTGCGGCGTGCTGGCGTCGAACAGGTGCAGCATCAGTCGCCCGACCGGGTTGGCCGAGCGGCTGCAGTAATCCATGAGGGTGGGGTAGTCCTCGTAGCGCTTGACCGTCAGGTCCTGCTCGAAAGCGGACAGAAGGTCGTAGAACGGCGTGATCGGCAACTGGTGCCGGGCGATCGTCTGCGCCAGCGGCCCGAAGATGTCGGACAGGGGCGGCAGGCCGGGCGCCGGGGGCGTGCCAGGTTCGGCGCCGATGCGGTGCAGCTCGGTGCGGAACGTGGCGAGCTGGGCCAGGCGCTCCTCGTCGGTCGCGCTGCCTTCGTCGGCAATGTCGTCCGCGGCGCGGGCGAACCGGTAGATATCGGTCACGGCGCCGCGCAGCCTGCGCGGCAACAGCAGCGAGGCAACGGGAAAGTTCTCGTAGTGATCGATGGACATAAAAAGAGGCCAGTGGGCAGGAATGGACCTGCAAAGACGGCGTAAAGCGGAAAACGGTCTCATTTTAGAGTAGTCGCCCGCGCTTGATCCGGCGCGCCGCCGCCGGGGGCGGCGATCAGTTAGACTTGGACGCCACAGGATCCCACACCATGCCGCGCCCAATATCCGCCACCGTTTCCGTTTCCGCCCTTGCGCACAATCTGGCCACCGTGCGCCGCCACCTGGACCAGACCGCCGCCGCGGCCGCCGGGCTGCCGCCGTCGATCTGGGCCGTCATCAAGGCCAACGCCTACGGCCACGGTATCGAGCAGGCGGTGGCGGGCTTTTCCAAGGCGCAGGGCCTGGCCATGCTGGACCTCGAAGAAGCCGTGCGTTGCCGCGAGGCCGGCTGGGGCGGGCCGATCCTGCTGCTGGAAGGCTTCTTCAATCCGTCCGACCTCGACATCGTCGACCGCTACCATCTCAGCAGCACGGTCCACCACCGCGACCAGCTCGACATGCTGGCCCGCGCGCGCCTGTCGCGTCGCGTGGACATCATGCTCAAGCTCAACAGCGGCATGAACCGGCTGGGGTTCAGCCCGGCGGCGTTTCCCGCCGCCTACGAGCGCGCCGCGCTGCTGCAGCAGCAGGGCACGCTGGGCTCGGTCGGCAAGATGACTCACTTTGCCTGCGCGGATGGCCCGCAAGGCGTGAACGAACAGCTCAGCGTCTTCAATTCGGTGACGCATAAGCTGCCCGGCGCGATCAGCGTGTGCAACTCGGCCGCCGCCCTGCGCTTTGCCGACATCGCTGTCGGCTCCGAAAGCCAGGCGCACTGGGTGCGGCCGGGCATCTGCCTCTACGGCGCGTCGCCTTTCGCGGATGCCGAAGCGTCCTCGTTCGGCCTGAAGCCCGCCATGTCGCTCAGCTCCGAAATCATTGGGGTCCAGGAAATCAAGGCCGGCGACTCCGTCGGCTACGGCGCCCTGTTCCGCGCCGAACGCGCCATGCGCATCGGCATCGTGGCCTGCGGCTACGCCGACGGCTATCCGCGTCACGCCTCCACCGGCACCCCGGTCGTGGTGGCCGGTATCCGGACCCAGTTGCTGGGACGGGTGTCCATGGACATGCTGGTCGTGGATCTGGGGCCCGTGCCGTCCGCCGGGGTCGGCTCGCCCGTGTCGCTATGGGGCGAAGACGGCCCCTCGGTGGACGAAGTCGCCAGCGCGGCCGGCACCATCGGCTATGAATTGCTGTGCGCCCTGGCGCCGCGCGTCCCGGTCACCCGGGACGTCTGATCCCCCCGGCGCCGCGGCGTCCAGGGGGCAAGAATTGCTACGCAATTTACAAGACACGCGGCGCCGGATGGTGTCTACTTTGAAAACCGGGCGCTCAGGCGCCCGTTTTTGACCAAGAAAACAGACTGCGAGGTTTCAATCCATGAAGGACAAATGCGTGCTCATTACGGGCGCCACCAAAGGCATAGGCTGGGCGCTTACTCAGCGGTTGTCCGACATGGGCTGTCACGTGGTTGGGATCGCGCGCAACACGACCGACGTCGATTTCCCGGGCTACCTGTACGCCTGTGATCTGGCCGATGCCGGCCGCACCGAAGAGGTCCTGCGCGAAATCCGCGAAAAATTCCCCGTGGACGCCGTCGTCAACAATGTGGGCATTGTGTCGCCCCAGCCGCTGGGCGAAATCGATCTGGCCACCCTGTATAACGTGCTGGACCTGAACGTGCGCGTGGCGGTGCAGGTCACGCAGGCCTTCATCGAATCCATGAAGGTGCGCCGCGCCGGCCGCATCGTCAACGTGGTCAGCCGCTCCATCCACGGCGCGCTGGACCGCACGGCGTATTCCGCCGCCAAGAGCGCGCTGGTGGGTTGCACCCGTACCTGGGCGCTGGAACTGGCCGAATACGGCGTCACCGCCAACGCGGTCGCGCCGGGTCCCATCGAAACCGAAATGTTCCGCGCCACCCGGCCCGCCGGCAGCGACAACGAAAAGCGCGCGCTGGCTTCCGTGCCCATGAAACGCCTGGGCACCCCGGCCGAAGTGGCCGCGGCCATCGCCTTCCTGCTGTCGGACGACGCCGGTTTCATCACCGGACAGGTGCTGGGCGTGGACGGTGGCGGCAGCCTGGCTGGTCGCTCCTAGACTTCAGCGCTGCATGCCTGAACAACGCACCCTGCGGGGTGCGTTTTTTTAGGGCTGACGCGAGCGCGGCACGGCTCAGCCGGGTGTCTGCGGCGAGTCCTGCAAGGCGCGCGCTTCGTGGCGCAAGGCATCCAGGAACTGGGTCAGCGCAGCGGTCGGTTCCACGTGCGTCCGCTGCACGACGCCCACCGCCGGCAGGCTCCAGTCCGGTTTGAACTTCAGGATCGCCAGCACGCCCAGGTCCGCGTAGTGATGCGCAACGGCGCGCGGCATGGCGGCCAGCATGTCCGCGCCGCGCAGCAGCACTTCATTGGCCAGCAGCGACACCGATTCGGCCACGGGGGCGGGCAGGGCAAGGCCCTGTTGCGCGAAATAGGCGTCGATGCGCTGGCGCAGCGGCGCATCGGGTGGCGGCAGGATCCAGTCCTGCCGGGCAAGCGCCGCGGCCGTGATTCGGGTCGATCGCGCGAGCGGATGCCCCTTGCGCGCCACCACGCAAATCGGCTCCTCGTACAGCACCTCGGTGCGGAACACGGCCTGAGCGGCATCGAGCAGCAGGCGGCCGAGCACGCAGTCCAGTTCGCCGCGGGCCAGGCCGTCCAGCAGTGCATCGTGCGCGCCTTCGTGCAGCATGACGGTGACGCCGGGATGATGTTCGCGCATCCGCCGGATGGCGCGCGGCACGAGCACGGGCAGGGCCACCGGCTGCACCCCAACCCGGATGCGGCCGCGCGCGCCGGCGGCCAGGGCGGCGATCTCATTGCGAGCGCCCGCCAGATCGGCCAGCAGTACGTCCGTTTTGCCGGCAAGCGCCAGCCCGAACGCGGTTGGGGTGATGCCCCGACGCGAGCGCACGAACAGCGGGACGCCGAACATGTCCTCCAGTTCCAGCAGGAGCTTGCTGGCCGCGGGCTGGGTCATGCCCAGCCGCGCCGCAGCCTTGTGCACGCTGCCCAGCGCGTGCAGCGCGTGAAGCAGGTCAAGGTGGCGCACGCGCAGGCGTCCGCTGATATGGCGCAGGTCGGGAATGCGGGGGCTCGCGGGCATGGCGCAGTGATTCCTAACGGTTTTCACAGCATTCTAATAATTGATCGTTCGGTATGCACCCAGTTCCTATACTGGTTTCGTGCTCATGCGAGCCCATGCTTCTGACCAGAGAGGTTGCCGATGAAGATCACGATGCTGGGGACTGGCGCGGCGTTGCCGGATCCCGACCGGGCGCAGTCCGCGATTCTGCTGACGCTGGACGAGGACCGGCACTATCTGTTCGACTGCGGCGAGGGCGCGACGCGGCAGATGGTGCGCGCCAACGTCGATCCCGCCAAGGTGGGGTTCGTCTTTCTGACCCACTTGCACCATGACCACATCTGCGACTACCCGTACTTCGTCATTTCAAGCTGGATTCTCAACAAGGAAGGCTCGCCGCTGGTGCTGGGCCCGAAAGGCACGAAGCACTTCGTGGACCACCTGTTCGAGAACGGCGCGTATCACACGGACTACCAGGCGCGCGCCGCCTATCCCGTGCGCCAGCGCAACCTGGAAGCGATGCGGCCCGAGGTGCGCGAGGTAAGTCCCGGCGTGGTGTTCGAGGACGATAAGGTGCGCATTTCGGTGGACTGGGTGGAACACATTCCGCGCGATGTCTGCGAATGTTTCGGTGTCCGGGTCGAGGCTGAAGGCAAGGTCATCGCCTTCAGCGGCGACACCGCGCCCTGTGAGGCCATGGTGCGCCTGGCCAAGGATGCGGATCTGCTCATCCACGAGTGCACCTTTCCCGAGTCGTTCATCGCGCACCGCGCCAAGACCGGCGTCGGCACCTATGCCCACACCAGCCCGACCGACCTGGGCAAGATTGCGCGCGAGGCCAATGTGAAAAGCCTGGTGGCCACGCACTTCGGTCACTTCGATTCCACCAGTCCGGTCCTCAAGCGCGCGGCGGCCAAGCATCTGCCTGTGGAACTCATGGGGCCGCACCTGATGGACGAGATCGTGGCCGACATTCGCAAGCATTACCCGGGTCCGCTGCGTCTGGCCCACGACCTGATGCGTATTGATCTGTAGCACCCGCAACGTTGCAAGGCAGGCCGCCCGGGCAGTGGCGCCGGGAGGGCTAGGGAGATCTCGATGCCGTACCGAGCTTGTGCCATATCCGTCCTGGCCGCGCTGGCCCCGGCCCTGGCCCTCGTGCCGCCCGCGGCCAGCGCCCAGTATCCCGAGCAACCCATCCGCGTGGTGCTGCCGTATGCGCCGGGCGCGGCGGGTGACATCGCCTTGCGGCAGATTCAGCCGCTGCTGGAAAAGCGCCTGGGCCAGCCCGTGGTGGTCGACTACAAGACCGGCGCGGGCGGCAACATCGGCATGCAGGACGTGGCGCGTGCCAAGCCAGACGGATACACGCTGGTGCTGGGCGCCGCCAACAATTTCGTCATCAATCAGTTCCTGTATCGCAAGCTGGGTTTTGATCCGCTGACGGATCTGGAACCAGTGGGCAAGCTGGCGGACGTGCCCGCCTTTGTCTATGTCAGCGCGCAAACGCCGGCGACCGACTGGCGGCAGTTCCAACAATACGCGCGCGCGCACTCGGGCAAGCTCAATTACGGCTCGCCGGGTATGGGCACAACGCCGCACCTGTCGGCGTACCGCCTGTCCAAAGCCGTGGACGCGGACATGACGCACATCGCCTACCGGGGGGCGGCGCCCGGTGTGCAGGCGCTGCTGGCCAATGAGGTGCAGCTCTACATCGGGGGCTACAGCGTCGCGGCTGCCTACGTGCCGCAGGGCAAGGTCCGGGCGCTGGCGGTGGCGGCCCCGGAACGGTTTGCCGCGTTACCCGACGTCCCCACCGCGAAAGAGGCCGGCATGCCGGACGCGGTGCAGGGCAACTGGTGGGGCTTTGCCGCGCCTAAGGGTACGCCGGCGGACCGCGTCGCGCGGTTTGCTGCGGTCTTGCACGAGGTGCTAGGTCTGCCTGAGGTGCGGCAGGCCTTCCTTGCGGGCGGCTTCGTCCCGGGTCTCGACACGCCGGCGTCGTTCGGTGCGGTGTGGCGTGACGAGGCCCGGCAATGGGAAACCGTGGTGCGCGAGTCGGGGGTCGTGCTGGACTGACACGGCGTTGTTGCCGACGTTGCGGTGGCGCGTGTTGCAACGTCCATCGCCGGAGTGGCCACCCCGCCGGGCTTGTATAATAATAACTATCATTTCCATTTTGGATGCTCGCCGTGTCGGACCGAGAGCACGCAGTTGGCGCATCGCTTTCCGCCCTGTACACCACGCATTGCGGCTGGCTGCAGAATTGGCTGAATCGGCGTCTTCAAGACAATCACCAGGCCGCCGACCTGACGCAGGACACCTTTCTGACCTTGCTGGTGCGGCGGCACGCCATCGCGGACGTGCGCGAGCCTCGGGCGTTTCTGACCACCATCGCGCGCGGCCTGCTGATCGATTTCTGGCGCCGCCGGGACATTGAACTTGCCTGGGCTGAAACGCTGGCAGCGCGTCCCGAGATCACCCACCCATCCCCCGAAGTGCAGGTTCAGGCGCTTCAGGCGCTCGTCGAGATCGACCGCAAACTGCACCGCCTGGGCGTGCGCGCGCGCGCCGCTTTCCTGATGCACCGCATCCACGGCATGACGCATCCCGCCATCGCAGCGGCGCTGCGCGTGTCCGAGCGGACGGTGCGCAATGACATCGCGCAGGCCATGCTGTGCTTTTTGCTCGATACCGACCTGCAACCCGCTGGTGTGTATGGCGAAGAGGCAGGACGTTGATGGGCGCCGCCGCCGTCGATCCGCGCATTCTTGAGGCCGCCGCGCATTGGTATGCGCTGTTGAGCTCGGGGGCGGCCAGCGAGCAGGAGCGCGCACGCTGGCAAACGTGGATGGACGCCGACAACGCGCATCGCCGGGCGTGGCAACGCGTCGAGGACGTGGGCGCGCAGTTCGATGCGCTGATCGCCCAGCCGATGGGCCGTGAGGCCAGCGTGGCAAGCCTTAATGCCGCCGCGCAGGGCCGGCGCGAGCGCCGCCGGCTGCTGACGGTTGCGCTGATTGCAGGCGCGACGGGACTGCTGGGTCTGGGCATCGCGCAGTCGCCAGCCGGTCGTCGAACCTGGGCGGCCTGGCAGGCGGACCTGGTCACGCCGGTGGGCGGATCGAAAGAAATCCGGCTTGCCGACGGCACGCAGATCCAACTCAATACCGACACCGCAGTGAAGGTCGATTACAGCCGCGACCAGCGTCGTCTGGTGCTGCTGCGCGGCGAGATCATGATCGCCACGGCGGCCGACCCGGGGCGCACCTTCGTGGTGGACACGCCCGAAGGGCGGTTGCAGGCGCTGGGCACGCGGTTCAACGTGCGCAGCCTTGACGGCGAAACCACGCTTGCCGTGCTGGAGGGCGCGGTGCAGGCGCATTTTGCGGGGGCGCCGCCAGCCGGGGTTCGGGTCGATGCCGGCATGCGGATGCGTGGCGGATCGCAAGGCGTCGAGGCGCCCGCAGCGCTGGGGGCCGACGACCACAACTGGACGCGCGGCATTGTGCAGTTCGAGGAGGCGCCGTTGGCACGGGTAGTCGCGGAACTGGCGCGTTACCGCCGCGGGCATCTCGGTTATGCCCAGGACGTGGCGGCGCTGCCCGTGACGGGAACATTCCCGCTGCATGACAGCGATCGCGCGCTGCGCCTGCTGAGCGAGGCACTGCCCGTGCGCATCAGCCAGCCGCTGCCCTGGTGGACGACCCTCCAAGCCCGCTGAACCCTCGCTGTTACAAAATAGTTTGCCGCTTTTGCCGCGCTCATCCGGCCTATGGGCAATTCAACACCCATATCGCGGATTCGTGGCATGACCAACCCCCTCACTGTTTTCCCCAATCATCCGATGCACCGTGCGCGCATCGCCCCGCTGGCGCTTGCCATCGGCGTGATGCTGAGCGGCGGGGCACCCCTTAGCGTCGTGTACGCGCAGCCAGCGCTTGGCGCCGTGCAGGCGGAGTCCGTTCATACGCAGGTCCGTGATTACGACATCCCGGCCGGACCATTGAGCCAGGTGCTCAACCTGTTTTCCGCCGAAGCCGGCCTCTTCGTCAGCGGCCATGGTGATCTGAGCAGCGGCCGGCAAAGCCCCGGCGTGCGCGGCCGGTATTCGCCCGAGGCAGGGATGGCCGCGCTGCTGACCGGCACCGGTCTCGTGGCGGAACGTCTGCCCGACGGCGGTTTCGTCCTGCGGCAAGGCCGCCAGGACGTGACGCTGCTGGAACCGATTGCGGTGACCGCCCAGATCGAACGCCCGGATGGCCCGGTGCTGGGCATCGCCGCCACAAACAGCGCCACGGCAACCAAGACCGATACGCCGATCATCGAAACGCCGCAGTCGATTTCGGTGGTGAGCGCCGCGCAGATCAGCGACCAGAAGGCGCAGAACCTGCAACAGGCGCTGGGCTACACGCCCGGCATCATGCCCGGCATCGTCGCCAAGAGCTCGATGTTCGAAGACACGATGAGCATCCGCGGCTTCGAAGCCAACCCGCAGACCGGCAGCTATTACCGCGACGGCATGCGCTACATGATCAACCAGTACAACGGCAAGCAGGAGCCGTACGGGCTGGAGCGGGTGGAGGTGCTGCGCGGGCCGTCTTCCGTGCTGTATGGCGCCGCCGCGCCGGGCGGCATCGTCAACACCGTGACGAAGCGTCCGCCCGGCGAAACGATGGGCGAGATCAATCTGGACGGCGGCAGTTTCGACCGCCGTCAGATTTCGGCGGATATCGGCGGTCCGATCGACGAGGCCGGGGTTTGGTCCTATCGTCTGACCGGCCTGTTCCGCGAGAGCAAGCAGTTCATCGACTACAGCGCCGACGATCGCACCTACATCGCGCCCGCGTTGACGTGGCGCCCGTCAGCGGCCACCTCGGTCACGCTGCTGGCCAACTATCAGCGCAGCAAGACGATCAATCCGACGGAGGTGCCGGTCACCGGCTCGCTCTGGACCAACCCGAACGGACAGGTTCCGCGTTCGCGCTTTCTGGGTGAGCCCAACAACAACCGCTTCGATGTCGAATCGACGTCGCTGGCCGTGCTGATCGAACATGCGTTCAATGACACGCTGAAATTCCGCCAATCGATGCGCTACTACGACGCGGACCTGACGATGCGCTACGTGCTGCTGCAAGGCGACGTGGACGCCGCGACGCAGCGCAGGGTGGCGCGTTCGGCACGCGGATTCGATGACCGCACCACGGTGCAGACGATCGACACCAACATCGAAAAGCGATTTGAAACGGGTCCCGTGACGCAGACGATTCTTGCGGGCTTCGATTACACGCGCTCGACCTACAACAGCGACCGCCTGCGCGGCAATCTGCGGCCCATCGACGTCTTCGATCCGGTGTATATGCCCGGCGATGTCGTGGTCCTGCCCTGGCAGCAGCGCCGCAACACCGAGCATCGTCTTGGCATCTACCTCCAGGATCAATTGAAGATCGCGGACAAGGTGGTGGTGCTGCTGGGAGGGCGGTATGACAACGTGCGCGCCGAGAACCGCGCCTTGCACGCGCCGTCCACCAATTCGAACGACAAGGACACCGCCTTCACCGGCCGCGCCGGCGTGGTGTATCTGGCGGACAATGGCCTGGCGCCGTACGTCAGCTTCAGCCAGTCGTTCGAGCCCACCAGCGGACGCGACCGCACCGAAGGCAGCTTCGAGCCCAGCCGCGGGACGCAGTACGAAGTCGGCATCCGATATCAGCCTGCCGGCGAAGACATCATGCTGAGCGCGGCGCTGTTCAACCTGGAGCGCAAGAACGTGCTCACGCCGGATCCGGTTGACCCGACCTTTCTGGTGCAGACCGGCAAGGTGCGCTCGCGCGGCCTGGAACTCGAGGCGCGCGCACGCGTCACGCCGCAAATCGATGTGATTGCCGCCTACACCTACACCGACGCCCGCGTGGTCAAGAGCAATCTGCCGGGCGAAGAGGGCGAGCGCTTCAACACGCCTTTGCACGCCGCTTCCCTGTGGACCGATGTGAATCTGTCTGAGTGGGTATTGATGGGCCTGAAGGCGGGCGCCGGCGTGCGCTATGTGTCGGCGCGTCCCGACCGGCCATCCAGCGGTTCGCTCGGCGGCGCGGGCTACACGCTGATCGATGCGCGCGTCAGCTATGAAAGCGGTCCGTGGCTCTATGCGCTCAACGTCACCAACCTGACGGACAAGACCTACATCCCGTCGATTTGCTATGGCGGCGTGTGTGACTACGGCGAGCCGCGCCGCATCATCGGCACGGTGAGCTACCGCTGGTGAGCGTGCGCGCCGCGCTGTTGCGGCTGCATCGCTGGACCGGCCTGGTGCTGGCCGGCTTTCTTTGCCTGGTGGCGCTGACCGGCATCCCGCTGGCGTGGTACGACACGCTGGATGCCGCCACCGCGCCGGCCTTGCATCGCGTGGCGCCGCGTTCGGCGGATGCCGCGCGGCTGGACGCGTTGATTCTGCGGGACCACGTAGCCAGACTCGCGCCAGCCGCGGCGATGCCCGCCACGCCGCTCGGCGGACAGGGCGGCCGCAGCGTGCCGTTCCCGGTCTGGTTGCACGAGGAGGGCGCGGGCGCGCCGGTGCTGCACGAGGTCTTCGTCGATCCGTACTCCGGCGCGATCCTGGGCCAGCGCCGCTGGGGCGATCTGCGCGAAGGGCTGCGCAACCTGATGCCGTTCCTGCATCGGATCCACACGGCGCTGCTGTTCGAGGGTATCGGCGAGCT
>NZ_DIEJ01000004.1:20131-36783 GCF_002418565.1 Achromobacter sp. UBA5777
GCCTGGCGCATCCGCTGGCAGGGCGGTCCGCATAAGCGCAACTACGATCTGCATCGTGCCGGCGGGCTGTGGCTGTGGGCAGCGCTGACGCTGATGGCATGGAGCAGCGTCGCGCTGAACCTGCCCTCCATTTACGATCCGGTGATGCGTGCCGGTCTGAGCTATCAGTCCGATCCCCGGCGCGGCGCGGCCGTGGCGGTCGGCGACCCGATGCCGCCCGTGCGGGCCCGCGACGCCGGTCGGCGGCTGATGGCGGAACTGGCTGCCCGCGAAGGCTTCGTCGTGCTCGGCGAACACTGGCTGGCGCTGGATGCGCGCCGCAAGCTGTATCGCTACAGCGTGCGCAGCAGCCGGGATCTGCGCACGCGCAGCGGCGCGACGTCGGTCGTGTTCAATGCGGTGAATGGGCAGCTCGTGGGCAGCCATCTTCCAACGGGCAGGGCCGCGGGCGACACCGTCAAGCATTGGCTGACCAGCCTGCACATGGCGGCGTTCTGGGGCTGGCCGTTGCAGTTGATGGTGGCGCTGGTCGGCGTGGTCACGCTGGCGCTAAGCGTGACCGGTGTCTGGCTGTGGTGGACGCGCCGCCGCGCCCGTCAGTACGGGCCCTTGCTCGGGGCGACGGCGGCCAGTTCCTTGAACTCGCCGGCCAGCGCCTCGGCCGCGCGCGCCAGCAGTACGGCATCCACCCCCACCGCCACGAAGGTCGCGCCCAGGGACAGGTAGTGCTTGGCCTGCGTCACGCCGCTGTGCAGGATGCCTGCCGCCTTGCCGGACCGCACGATGCGCGCGATGGCATCGTCGATGGTCTTCTCGACCACGGGATGCTCCGGTTGGCCCAGGTAGCCCATGCTGGCCGACAGGTCGGCGGGGCCAATGAAGACACCGTCCACGCCGTCAACGGCCAGGATCTCGTCAAGCGCCGCGATGCCGTCCGGGGTTTCGATCTGCACCAGCACGCACATCTGGTCGTTGGCGCGTTCAAGGTAGTTGGGAATGCGATTCCAGCGCGACGCGCGCGCCAGCGCACTGCCCACGCCGCGGATGCCCTGTGGCGGATAGCGCACGGCGGCAACCGCGGCGGCGGCTTCCTGTGCAGACTGGATCATGGGCACCAGCACCGTCTGTGCGCCGGTGTCCAGGATCTGCTTGATCTGGACGGGGTCGTTCCATGCCGGACGCACCACGGGGGCAACCGGATATGCCGCCACGGACTGCAATTGGGCGAGGGTGGAATCGAGGGTATTGGGCGCGTGCTCGCCGTCGATCAGCAGCCAGTCGAACCCGGCGCCCGCAAGGATTTCCGAGGTGTAGGCGCTGGCCAGGCCGGCCCACAGGCCGATCTGGGGTTTGCCGTTGCGCAGGGCTTGCTTGAACGTATTGGTCAGGAGGTCCATGGACTCGGGATCGCGTGGAGGAAAGAGGGGGGATTGACGTTCAGGGCGTACCAGCATCGCGAGTGGGGCCGTCGCGCTTGATGAGGTCGACCATGGCGTCCACATCGGTGTACAGGCGCTCAAGCAATTCCTTGCCGATCCTTTCTTCGATTTCCTGGTACTTCGCGTCGACCTGGGGCCGCATGCGGTCGATGAGCTTGTTGCTTTTGGCGGTCAGGGAAATTTCCTGGCGCCGCTGGTCGGCGCTGGATCGTGTGCGCTTGATGAGCCCTTGCTCTTCCATGCCGGCCAGCATGCGCGTGAGGCTGGGACTCAGGATCTGACAGGCCCGGGCGATCTGATTGGGTTCCAGCGAGCCCACTTCGCTCAGCGTGCGCAAGACCCGCCATTGCTGTTCGGTGACGCCGGCTGCGTGCAGGATGGGCCGGAAATGCGCCATCAGCGTTTCGCGCGCGTAGAGCAGCAAATGGGGAAGATTGCGGTGGTGGAAGCTCGGACTCATGGCGGCTATGTTAGCAAGAAGCCGCCCAAAAAATGCTCAATTATTCAGGCCTTAACTTGGCCTGCCCCGGCGCGGCGGCGGGCCGGGGCAGGGGCAGGTCGGGGGGGCGGATCGGCGGCGCAGTCAGGGTGCAGTCAGGAGGCAAAGCCAAGGCCGCGTTGGGACTGGCGAGGGCCAGTCCCGGACGTCACGCCGGGTTCTGGCGGGACAGTTCCTGCAGGTCGTCAGGCAGGGCAAAATCGGGCGCGCCACGCTGCAGCTCGCGCAGCGCCTGCACGGCGTCTTCTTCGCGGTCGTCCACGATCAGGCCGCGGATCTGGGCGACGCGCGCCTCGATGTCCTGCTCGGTAAAGGCTGCAACCTGCTGTGCTTGCGCCGGCTCCACTTGCGCGGCAGCTTGCGCGGATTCCTGCGCAGCCGTTTCAGCGGCTGCGGGAGCGGGCTCGGCGGGTGCTGCGGCCGCGGCAGATTGCGCTGCCGCGGGTTGGGTCGATACGGGTTGGGTCAATGCAGGTTGCGACACCGCGGGCTGGACCGGCGCTGCCGGTTCCTGCTGCAGGGCGACGACGCGGCGCAGGGGCGACGGATCGCTGGCCGGCGCGACGGCCGCGGAAGGCGCAGCCTGCGCAGCTTCGCTTTCCTGCACGGCCACCAATTGCATCTGAGGCTCGGTGTCCTCGATGGCCTCGCGCATATCGGTCCACGCAAAAAGGCCTGCGACCATCACGGCGCAGGCGGCGGCGCCCCAACCGGGATGCCAGCTATGGCCGGGGTGCCATCTGCGTCGTACCGCGGCATCCAGTTCCGGATTGGCACCGGGACCCGGCTTGCGGTACAGGGCGCGCAGATCCCGTTCATCGTCTTCGTCAAAAGGGGGGCGATAGGTAATGCTCATGCGCGTACTCCTCGCACATACGCCGGGTGGCACAGCGTATCCGCGTTTGACCTTTGCTAGCGCCGCGCCGGTGGTCCGGCGTCTGGTCGTGCTGGGGTCATGTTCCGGTTCGGGCGGTCTCGTGAAAGGCCGCGAGTGATTGCGCCGCGATTCCCCACGCAGTGCGTCGCAAGGACGTCCGTCGTGGAGTATGCCGTCCGGTTGGGACGGTTCGACAATCTGCGCTGCACCTGGCGATTATGCGCGATTTGAAACCGATCGGGCAGGAAATTTCTTCTGTTTGCATCATGTAACTGCTGTGCGTCCCTGTTTGTGAAAGCTGTCTGAAAGAAATGTCTTTCGCCCGCACGCAACCAGTGTGCCAAAACGATCTCTGTACTGGCGCAGCGCCCGGAGGTTGCCGGGTACACTTTCGCGCATGGCAAAAACCCGAACCGTATATGTGTGCGCCGATTGCGGCGGCACCACCCCCAAGTGGCAGGGAAAATGCCCGCATTGCAACGCGTGGAACACGCTTGAAGAAACGGTGGAATCGTCCGCGCCCGCGGCCGCTGCCCATCGTTATGCGCCGCTGGCCTCGTCCAGCCCGGTGCGCAGCCTGTCCGAAATCGAGGCCCGCGAAACCCCGCGCACGCCCACCGGCCTGGACGAATTCGACCGCGTGCTCGGCGGTGGCCTGGTGGCCGGCGCGGTGGTGCTGATCGGCGGCGACCCCGGCATCGGCAAGTCAACGTTGCTATTGCAGGCGCTGGCCTCGCTGTCAGAGTCCACCAACGTGCTGTACGTCACGGGCGAAGAGTCCGCCGAACAGGTCGCGCTGCGCGCGCGCCGGCTTGGCCTGCAAACCGGCAACGTCAATTTGCTGGCCGAAATCCGCCTCGAAGCCATCCAGGCCGCGGTGTCGGAACAGAAGCCGTCGGTTGCCGTCATCGACTCGATCCAGACGCTGTACAGCGGCGAACTCACCGCGGCGCCCGGCTCGGTCTCGCAGGTGCGCGAATGTGCCGCGCAGCTCACGCGGCTGGCCAAGCAGACGGGTATCGCGATCGTCATGATCGGCCACGTCACCAAGGACGGCGCGCTGGCCGGCCCGCGCGTGCTGGAACACATCGTGGATACCGTGCTGTATTTCGAGGGCGACACGCACTCGTCGTTCCGCCTGGTGCGCGCGTTCAAGAACCGCTTTGGCGCCGTCAACGAACTGGGCGTGTTCGCCATGACCGACCGCGGCCTGCGCGGCGTGGCCAATCCTTCCGCCTTGTTCCTGTCTCAACACGAACAGCAGGTTGCGGGCTCGTGCGTCATGGCCACTCAGGAAGGTACACGCCCGTTGCTGGTCGAAATCCAGGCGCTGGTCGATAGTTCCCATGCGCCCAACCCGCGCCGCCTGACGGTCGGCCTTGAAGGCAACCGGCTTGCCATGCTGCTGGCCGTGCTGCACCGGCATGCGGGCGTGTCCACGTTCGACCAGGACGTGTTCGTCAACGCGGTCGGCGGCGTGCGCATCACCGAACCCGCGGCCGACCTGCCGGTGCTGCTGGCCATCATGTCTTCGCTGCGCGACAGGCCCCTGCCGCGCGGTCTGATCGCGTTCGGCGAAGTCGGTCTGGCTGGCGAGATCCGTCCCGCCCCGCGCGGGCAGGAGCGCCTGCGCGAAGCCGCCAAGCTCGGCTTTTCGGTGGCCCTCATCCCCAAGGCCAACGCGCCGCGCCAGCCCATCGAAGGCCTGGAGATCTGGGCGGTGGACCGGCTGGACGCGGCACTGGAAAAGCTGCGCTGATGCGCGGCGTCGTTGGTTGGAGCAACACGTGAGTCTGTTCGTCATTGCCGCATGCCTGGCCGCCGGCTGCATGATCGGTTTCATGGGCGGCGTGCTGGGCATCGGGGGCGGGCTGATCGCCATTCCGGCCCTGGTCCTGCTGATGGGCATGTCGCAGCAGCTCGCGCAGGGCACGGCGCTCATCATGGTCTTGCCGACCATCATGATGGCCGTGCGCAAGTACAACCAGCAGACGCGCATCGACAAGCGCGTCGCGCTGGCCGGGGCGGCGGGCGCCGTGGTGTTCACGTGGGTCGGCGCGCAGATGGCGCTGGGCATCGACTCGACCTTGCTGCGCCAGAGCTTCGCGGTGTTCCTGTTCTTCATCGCGCTGTTCTACGTCTGGCAGACGTGGCGCGCCTCGCGCCCGGCGGCCCNNGGGCGCCCCTCGCGCCCGGCGGCCCGCCACGCGCCGCCGCCTGCACGCGCCACGCCCATCTTCACGCCGAGGCGCGCAAGTGTGCTGGGCATGCTGTGCGGCACGCTGGGCGGGTTCTTCGGCGTGGGCGGCGCGGTGCTCGCCGTGCCCATCATCACATCGGTCTTCCGCCTGCCGCAGACCTCCGCGCAAGCGCTCGCACTCAGCATGGTGATTCCGGGCTCGATGATCGCGCTCGTCACCTACACGTGGGCAGGGCAGGCCAACTGGATGGTCGGCGCGCCGCTCGCGATCGGCAGCCTCATCTTCGTGCCCATCGGCGTGCGGCTTGCGTACCGGCTTCCTGAACGCAAGCTGAGAGCTTGCTTTGCGCTGATGCTGTTTGCCACCGTCGCGCTGTTGGCGTTTGAAGGTTAAACCGACAAAAGAATAGCCGCCCCGCCGCCCGAAGGCGGGGCAGCCCCCGCGGGGGGCAGCAAGCGAGCGAAGCGAGTGCGGCGCGGGGCAACAATTCTTTAGTGACCGAAAAATTGTGGTTCGGCGTTGAACCTTCTGGATGGGCAAGCTTCAAACCGCATACGGGCCTAGCGGCATCGTGCCGCCCCGTAACGGAAAAGGGCATCTGCCCTTCACCAACCAGGAGTACTTACATGACGACTCACTCCCGCATTGCTGCGTTTCTTTCCACTTCGGCCCTGTGCCTGGGCCTCGCTGCCGCGCCGTCGGCATTCGCGGCTGGCGCCAGCAAGACCGGCGACACCAAGACCCAGGCGCATCACAAGCATCACAAGGCTGACAAGTCGTCCGCCAAGCACTCGGCAGGCGCAGCGACCAACCACAAGTCCGGCGCCACGACGCCGACCAAGTAACCGCGCCGGGCGGCGACGCCCAAGTTCCTTTGCGCGACAAAGACTGACCGGACACGCGGGGGCCGGAAAGTCGAAAGCCTCTCGGTATGGGCGCCGAGAGGCTTTTTTGTTTCTGTTATCTGGCGCAAAAAGAAAGCAGGGCGTTGACGCAACTGTGGGATCGATGCGTAGCTTGCTCAAACGCATTGATGGACTCGTTCCATTTTGTTAATAGGACGCTTCTGATTTACGAGCCCCATGGGCGGCTTGTACAAGTGTCGATGCCATTCGGCGCTAAATATGCCTATACCCAACTTTCGGGAAAAACTCGGAGGTCATAGGGAGTTGAAGGGATGTACTCGCCCCCCATTACCGGAAAGACCCGAGCGCTCGTGGCGCCCAATGCCACGGATGCCAATGTTCAAAAGCAGCAGCCAAAGCCCTGCATCGTGATCTTGATTCACGGGGTCAACGATCTGGCAGGCGTCTACGACACACTGGAAACCGGCATTTGCATCGGCCTGAATGAACGTCTGGACCACCTGCTCACCAAACGCGGCGAGCGCAGCCCGGCTGCGCTGAATCCCGCCCGGTACACGTCGCCCAAGGACGATGATGGCAGAGCGCCGGACCCGGACGCGGTCTACTACCGCCGCGTGGCGACGTTAGGCAAGTATGGTGGTCATTCGCGCAGCGTGGTGATTCCCTTTTATTGGGGCTTTCGTGAAGAAGAAGGCCGGATACAGAAACAGACCACCCATGGCGAATGGCTTGACCGCTTCGGCAATCGACTCGATAAGGCCGGGTCCAAGGAGGGCGGCGCCTTTGCCAATGCCACCACCACCTTGCCGGATATGTTTGGCAGGGGCTTTTCAGGCAAGGTCGGGGGACTGCCTGCCAATGCGCTTTTCGGATCTCCAGACCATCCGTTGTTCCCCACACCGTCCAGGCGCTTCATGGTGTTGGCAGCGCAGCGACTGGCCATGTTGGTCAAGATCATCCGTGCCTATCGGCACCCCGATGGTCGCTCAGGCGCAGACGACACCATCAACGTGGTCGGGCATAGCCAGGGCAACCTCATTACGCTGCTGGCCAATGCAATGCTTCACGACGATGGCCAGCGCCCGATCGACGGCTTTGTCATGATGAGTCCACCCTACAGCCTGGAGGAGACATTCTTCGAACGCAGTGAGATGGGTAAGAGTCAGCAGACAACCCCGGCACGCGTAAAGACCCTGAGCAATATCATCAAATTTATCGCTGACAAAGCCCATCACACGCCATCTTTGGCTGACATGGCTGATGCCGCCAAGGACAGCTGTATCGGTGGTCTTCGCTGGACGGGGCGGCAATGCGAAACCTCGATCGATGGCGAAAAGGTGAGCTTCGCCGAGCGGGACAATCGAGGCAGTGTGTTTCTCTATTTCTCGCCGCAAGACCAGACCGTCGGCATGGCCAACGTCCAGGGAATCGGCTGGCAAGGCGTTGGTGTACATGCCAGCTACTACTGGTTCTTTGATCCCGATGCTTCAAGCGCCACGACTTGCCGCGTCGAATCCCAAGCGAGCTCGGATCAAAGGGATTACCGGCGCTTCGATGTGCCCGCCCTAGCTTCGCTCGGCGCGCGGTTCTTCCAGCGTGTCTTTACGACCCGTGAGCGAGATGGCCTGGGCGAGCACGTCGGCGAGCCTCCTTCCTATGCCTACAAGTTGGTGGGGCACGGCGCCATGGGGATGGGTGAAAGCACCTGGGAAGGAACCCAACTCGGGGCGGGGCGCAAGATGGTTGCGAACGCCGACTTTTTTGTCGAACAGACCGTTACCATTCAGGCGCCGACGCTGCCCGCTCTCTTCCTTCCGGATTTTGTTGCCGACGGCACGACGTTGGGCCGCAAAGGTTCCCGGGGTATCAAGCCCGTGTGGACGGACACCGACCCCATTGATGCCTCAATTTCCATTACCAATGGCGGCATCGATGCGCAGATTACGCGGGTGATAGCACTGCCCACTGCCAATCTGCATGGCCCGGCGCTACGGCGCGCTTTGGAGGAAAAAGCCGCCGATATCAATGATCCAAACCGTAACCCCTACCTTGCCCCGGAAAACAACGGATGGGCGGCCGATTGGCATCGTGTCGCACACGTGAAGCCGCTGGGTGGTGGACGCTACGACGCGGTTTTTGAGGAGTCGCCCAATGAGGCGCGCCGGCGGATGATGGACGCTCCCGCAGGTAGCAACGAGCCTGTCTCGTTCCACTCGGCGATTCCAATGAGTGCCATGCACAGTCGTCGTGCCGTGGCCTACGACCTGGCCATCGGGCAGGCCTGCAGTATTGATGATGAGGTGTTCTATGCCTATTTGTGCCGTGTGGCCGATTGGCGGCTTGACTGGGAAAATCGAGATGGCTCGTGGGGTGGCTCGCAGGACACGGTAATGAGCAACGAACCCGACGAAGAAGTATTGCAATGCTACGAGGCAGAATCAGAGGCGAACAGAAAGCTGATTGCCAATACCACTCTTTACCGAAGCAACGAGATTCCGCCTCCAGATGGCCAACTTCAAGGTGGCGGCATCCTCCCAAAGATCACCCTCGATGCGGACTATCCCAGCATGGTCGCCTGGCAAAGCGTGGAAGATAGGTTCCAAGGCCGAGGGCTACAGTGCGGCCCAGAGAGGAACCCATGAGCCCCATCTCGCTCCTTGCCGCATCAGTGCTGTTGCGTTGGTGGGCGGTTGTCCCTGAGACACCACCGCCGTCCGAACCTCAAACTGCCCCTCTGGCGGCAATGGTGTGTCCGATGCCATCCGCTGAAGCGCTTCCCGTGGCGGCGGCCTCACTGAATACTTCCTCTGCCTCCAAAGGTGCCCCCATGTTGCCTCAGCGTCTGGAAACCCTGGATATCGTCCGCGTGGGTCTGAGTCTGGATGTCTATCGTCAAGGGCAAGTGTGGGCGCAGTTGCATAAGCAAAGCGCCGATCAACCCAATGCCTTGCTCGTGGGTAGCGCCTTGCCGATGGATCCGCGCGACTATCCCGTTGACGGTACGCTTAAGGACATGGCCTGGGGCCAGCGAAAATCCAATGCATTGGAATTGGCTCTGAAGAGTTTCCCGGAGCGCTGGCCTCTGCCGACCGTGGTGGTCGTACGGGACTATAACCCGCACATGGAACGGCCTCGCGTCGCGCCCAAGGACATGGAAGTGGCGCTGAGAAAAATGGCAACTTCGCAACGTGGCAACGCAGGGTTGCACTGGCACCGGCTCCGCCAGTTAGACAATGGCATTATCTGCAATACCAATCCGGAAGCAGTAATCGAATCCATCTTTCAACTGTTCGAGCGCAATCCGGACATGCCGGCCTTGCTGGTCTATGCGCTCGATAGCTTCAACTTGCGGGCGGCGCTGTCCAGCAAGAATATTCGCCTGAACGACATTTCACCGCGCGGCGAGCGCACCCCTCAGACACCCACCGATGCCGTCGTGGCCCTGGTCGTCGCCCGTCCCGAGCGCCTGGCTTGGCTGCGCGAGTTTGCCAAGTACACCAAAGAAAAACCTCACTCTATCGACCCGGCCTTCATTGGCTGGGAACGTTCACCGCGGCAGGCGTTCAAGCCGACAACGTTCTTCCCCGAGCCGATTACGCGCCGAGGCTTTGAGCAATGGGATCGCTTGAAGGTACTGGCGCGGTTGCATCGGCCGGTGACGGTTTCGTTGCAAGCGAAAGACAGGGCCGAAGTGCCGCTCAAGAATTCGGAGCGAGATCAGGCTATTGCCAGCGGATGGGACCAAGCGATCACCGCGTTGGGTTCCTCGCCAACGCGAGCCTTCTTCGACACGGGCAAGCTCTCGGGCGGAATTGCTCAGTTGGCTCCGGCCCTGCATGGGGTGCAGCTTCCCCTGGATTTGCTTGACTCGACCCAGAGCTACGACCTTTCCCAACGGCTAGGCGATATAGGCGCCGCATCGCCTTTTGTCGGCGTGGCCCTGGCTACCATGGCGAGTTATCTCAATGCCGACAGTAGTATGGTGGTGCCTTTGCGCCGAGCCGATCGTGCGACCTTCATTGGTATCAGCCCTCCGGCGCCTGGGAAAAAGCCCGTTGACGATCCCTTTGGCGTTTCGCTCAGGCCGCAACACACTGCGGTCACCACCGAGCCCTCTCCCGAGTTCAAGGCCTGGATGGGTCAACGGCGTATTGACCACCAGCGTGAGCAGGAACGCAGCACTCCTCGCTATCGAGATCCGGCAGTCGTAGCCCGGGAACAACGCGTTCTTGATGACTTTATTGCGGGCCTTTCCGGCGCCGACCCTCTGAGTCCGAAGAACAACTAGGTTTCGTAGAAACGGAAACTGGTTGCCTGGCGCGACTGCACCTCGGAAGCGCGCTGTGCCGGCATCAATGGCCGCGCCGAGTGGTGAACCAGGTCAAGAATGCGCCGCCGCTCAGCGCCCCACCGGCGGCGGCCGCATTCGCTTATTCCACCGGCGTGATCACGCGGCCTGTCTCGAAGAACGACTGCAGATTTTCCAGCATCATGTCTTCCATCGCCAGCCGCGTTTCCTCGGTGGCGCTGCCGATGTGCGGCAGCAGCACGGCCTTGTCGCTCTTGATCAGCGCTTCCGGCACCTTGGGCTCGTGCTCGAAGACGTCGAGCGCGGCGCAGCCCAGCTTGCCGTCTTCAAGCGCGGCGACCAGCGCCGTCTCGTCGATGACCGGCCCGCGTGCGATGTTGACGATGATGCCCTTGGGACCCAACGCCTCAAGCACCTCGCGGTTCACCAGGTGGCGCGTGCTCGGTCCGCCGACGGTCGCCACGATCAGGAAATCGGCCCACTTCGCCAAGTCCGTCAGCGAGGCCTCGTAGCCGTAGTCCACGTCGTCGCGCTTTCTGCGGTTGTGATAGCGCACGTCCATGTCAAAGCCCGTACCGCGCTTGGCGATGGCTTCGCCGATGCGGCCCAGGCCTACGATGCCCAGTTTCTTGCCGCTGACGCGCAACCCCAGCGGAATGCTGCCGTGCACCTGACCCCATTGCCCAGCACGCACGAAGCGTTCGCCCTGGCCCATGCGGCGCGCGCCCGCGATCAACAGGCCCCAGGCCAGATCGGCCACGCAATCCGTCAACACGTCCGGCGTATTGCTGACCAGCACGCCCCGCTTGCGCGCGGCCTCGACATCAATGGTCTCGTAGCCCACGCCCCAACTGCAGATGGCCTTCAGGTCGGGCAGCGCGTTGATGAGCTCGGCGTTGGCGCCGAAGTTCGCGGACGTGACGACGGCGGTGACGCCCTTGCCATGTTCGGCCAGCGCGGCCTTGCGATCCGGGTACTTCCACAATTCGATGACGTCATAGCCGTCGGCCAGGCGCTTGTTGGCGGAGGGAGAGCCGGCCAGCGAGCCGACCTGGATGATGCGTTGCTTGGTGGTCATGTTGTCGTACGGTTGGGTGGCGAAGGGTTCATGCTACTTGATTCATGCGGGAGACCGCCGGCCCGCCCCACATCCGCAGGATCGGGACGGACCGCGGACGAAAGATGCCCGCCTTTGGGCATCCCGTGGCTTTACTCGAGCTGAATGTTGGCTTTCTGGATCACGTCCTTCCAGCGCTTGACCTCGGCCTGCTGGAATTCCGCGAACTGCTGCGGCGTGTTGGCGACCACTTCAAAGCCCAGGCCTTGCAGCGTCTTCTGCGTCTGCGGCTCGCGCAGCGCGGTGCGCAAAGCCTCGGCCAGCTTGTCTACGACCGGCTGCGGCGTACCCTTGGGCACGGCAAAGCCCTGCCAGGAATACACGACCATATCCTTGATGCCGGCCTCGGCCAGCGTCGGCACGTCGGGCAGATCGGTCGCGCGCGTGTCGCCCGTGATGGCCAGCGCCTTCAGCTTGCCCGCCTTGATGTGGTTCTGCACGGCGCCCAGATTCTGGAAGGACACGTTGACCTGTCCGCCGATCAGGTCCGCGATGGCGGCGCCGCCGCCCTTGTACGGTACGTCGACGCCGGTGCTCTGCGTGCGCTGCCGGAACAGCACGGCTGACAGGTGGTCCGACGATCCCGTACCCGATGAGGCGTACGACACGCGGTTCGGATTCTTCTTGGCGTAGTCGACCAGTTCGGCCACGGTGCTGGCCGGGAACGACGTGGCCGCGACCAGCACGTTGGGGTTGCGCACCGCCTGCGTCAGGTAGGTGAAGTCCTTGCTGGGGTTGTACGACAGATTCTTGTACAGGGCTTCGTTGATGGCGAAGGTGCCGATGGATCCGACCATCATGGTGTAGCCGTCGGGCGTGGAGCGAGCCAGCGCCTGCGCGCCGATCGCGCTGTTTGCGCCCGGCTTGTTCTCGACGACGAAGGTCTGCCCCAGGATCTTCGCCAGCGCCGGTGTGACCGAGCGCCCGGTGATGTCGGAAGATCCGCCTGGCACGAAGGGCACGATCATGGTGACGGGCTTTTCCGGGTAACCGGCGGCAAGGGCCGCCGGCGCCCCAAGCACAACGGCGCCCGCCGCGAATACGGCGCTGATCAGTTTGTTCATGGTGTCTCCTGGTTCGCGTGATGATGAAGAGCCCGCCGCTCACGCGTTGCGGACGGGCCCCGGATCGGCGCAGGGTCAGTCGACCTTGGCGCCGGATTTCTTCACAACGTCGGCCCACTTGACGGTTTCCTGGGCCATGAACTGCTTGAACTGAGCGGGCGTGTTGCCGGATGGGGTCGCGCCTTGCGCCTGAAGCTGTGCGCGCACGGGCTCCTGCTGCAAGGCCGCCGCCACGTCGCGCTGGACCTTTTCCACGATGGCGGGCGGCGTGCCGGCCGGCGCCAGCAGACCGAACCAGCTCGATGCCTCGTAGCCCTTCACGCCGGCTTCAGCCATCGTGGGCACGTCGGGCAGGGCGGGCGAGCGGTTTGCGGTCGTCACGGCCAGCGGGCGCAGTTTGCCGGCCTTGATGAAGCCCATGGACGAGGGGAGATTGTCGAAGATCAGGTCCGCCTGTCCGGCCATCACGTCGGTGAGCGCGGGGCTGCTGCCCTTGTAGGGCACGTGCGTCATGCGCGTGCCGGTCATGCTCTGGAAGAGTTCGCCCGACAGGTGCGTGGAAGTGCCGTTGCCGGTGGACGCCATGTTGACGCTGTCGGGATTGGCCTTCAGGTACTTGATCAGGTCCGCCACGTTGCGGATGCCGTGCTTGTCGGCGAACTTGGGGCTGACTTCGAGGATGTTGGGCACCGGGATCACCAGCGTCACCGGCACGAAGTCCTTGACCGGGTCGTAGGGCAGCTTGGCGTACACGGACTGATTGATGGCGTGGGTGCTGACCGTGCCCATCAGGAAGGTGTATCCGTCGGGCGTGGCGCGGGCGGCTTCGGCCGAGCCGACGTTGCCGCCGGCGCCCGCCTTGTTGTCGACCACCACGGGCTTGTTCCAGCTCTTGCCCAATTCGGCCGCCACGACGCGCGCAGCGATGTCGGCGGTGCCGCCGGCGGGGAAGGGCACGATGATCTTGACCTCGCGTTCGGGGTAGTCCGCGAAAGCCGGCGAGGCCGGCAGGGCAAAGGCGGTGGCCGTCAGCAGGGCGGCCGCAATGAACCGGCCTCGCACAGGGGCTGCATGCATGGAATTCGTCTCCTCGGTGTGCGCGTGGCCGCGCATCGTTTCTGGGGGTATTCCGCTCCCGGCGAGCCGGGAGCTCAAAGCCGCATGCGGCCCGCGCCTCATGCGACTTGTGTGCTGCCGAACTACTTGTAAAACAAATATAGGTATTGAGCTATAGCTTGTCAACCAAGTATACTTTTTTCACCTTACTCATCTGACAACCGCACTGACAACCTCACCCGCCAGGAGCCCCTTCCATGAAAACCACCCCGGTCGCCGCCCAGGATCTGCAGCGCTCGGTCATCGCCGTGCCGCCGCTGGCCCGCAACGCCGACCTGTCGCTGAACGAAGCGGCCAACAAGACGCTGCTCGGCCACCTGGAAGCGGGCGGCGTGCGCAACGTCATGTATGGTGGCAACGCCAACTTCTACAACGTGGGTGTGAGCGAATATGCACGCATCGTGGACATGCTGGCAAGCCTGGCGGGTCCGGACACCTGGATCCTGCCCTCGGTGGGGCCCGACTACGGCAAGATGATGGACCAGGCCGCCATCCTGCGATCGCGCGCCTTTCCCACCGCGATGCTGCTGCCCATGTCCTTCCCCTATACCGATGCCGGGCTGGCCGACGGCGTGCGCCGCTTCACGGATGCGCTGGGCAAGCCTGCGGTGGTCTACATCAAGTCGGCCGACTACCTGGCCCCGGAAACCGCGGCGCGCCTGATCGAGGAAGGCCGTCTCGTCGCCTTCAAGTACGCCGTCGTGCGCGACAACCCGTCCGAGGACGCCTACCTGTCCGCTCTGCTGCAAGCCGTGGATTCGCGCTGGGTCGTCAGCGGCATCGGCGAGCGCCCGGCCATCGTCCACTACCGCGAATTCGGCCTGAAGAGCTTCACGTCGGGATCCGTCTGCGTGGCGCCGCGCGGTTCGATGCGCCTGCTGCATCTCTTGCAGGAGGGCCGCTTCGACGAAGCCGAAGCCGTGCGTGAACAGTACATGGGCCTGGAAGACTGCCGCGACGGCATCAGCCCTATTCGTGTGCTGCACGATGCCGTGACGCTGTCGGGCGTGGCGGACATGGGCCCGATGCTGCCGCTTTTGACCGGCATCTCCAGCACCGAACGCGAACGCGTGGCGCCCGTGGCGCGCGCGCTGGCCGCCTGGGACCGCGAAACCGCCACGGCATGACCGCGTGCGGCGCAGCGGACGCAATGCGGGTACGATGAGCGCCGTCCGCGCATCGCAGCAGTCTTTCAGGGCCTGTTCTCCGCGCGAGGACAGGCCCTACTACCAGGAGTTTCCGTGGCTCGACCCAAAGCATCCCCCTCATCCACGCCGCACGCGCCCGACGAGGCGCAAGCGCCCGCCGCGCCGGTGCTGGAACGCGGGCACCGGGTGCGGCTGGCGGACCAGCTTTACGGGCAGATCTTCGAACAGATCGTGTCCGGCGGACTGAACGTCGGCGACAAGCTGCCGTCTGAAAACGAAATCTCCGAACGCTTCGGCGTGTCGCGGCCCGTCGTGCGCGAAGCCTTGCTTCGCCTGCGCGCCGACGGCCTCATCACCGCGCACCAGGGCCTGGGCACTTTTGTCAGCCACCAGCCTGCGCCGCGCTTGAAGGCCTTCAACGATGTGCAGAATGTCAGCGCCTATCTGCGCGCCCAGGAGGTGCGTGTGGCGCTGGAGGGCGATGCCGCGCGCCTGGCCGCGCTGCGGCGCACCGACGATCAGCTTGGAAAGATTGCCGACGCTCACGCGGCGTTTGCGGACACCCTGGCAAAGGGACAAGTGTCCGCCGAAGCGGACCTGGCCTTTCATGCCAGCATTGCCGAGGCCAGCGGCAACGACTTCTATCTGGGCGTGCTGGAAAGCATCCATGAGTCCATCAGCGGCTTCATGCGCCTGACGCTCAACCTGACGCGCACCGGCTCGCGCCAGCGCGCGCAGCGCGTTGTGGACGAACATGCCACCATCCTGGACGCCATCCGCGAACAGGACGGCGAACGCGCGCGCGTCGCCATGCAATTCCATTTGGGCCAGGCGCGGCACAGACTGGTCGACCGCGACCGGGACTGACCCCGCTGCCGACGCCCGCCACACCTACAAGACGACAGGAGACAGACAGTGTCAGGGAACGGAGCAAACGCCACGGCCGTGCCGGTGGAGCAGGTGCGAGAACAGATCCTGCAGGTGCTGATGGCATGGGGCATGGCCGAAGACCTCGCCCACATCACCGCGGGTCTGATGGCGCGCACGGACCTGCTGGGCATCGATTCGCATGGCATCTCCATGCTGCCCGCTTATGAGGACAAATGGCGCGCCGGCACGCTGCGGCTGGACGCACGGGCCCGCGTGGTGCGCGACGGCGGCGCCAGCGCGCTGATCGACGGAATGGGCGGCCTGGGCTATCCGGTCGCTGCGCAGGCCATGAACCTGGCCGTGGACAAGGCGCTGGAACACGGCGTGGGCGCCGTCTCGGTCTGCAACTCGCATCATTTCGGCGCGGCAGGTGTCTATGCGCGCATCGCGGTCGAACGCGGCGTGGTGGGGCTGGTCACCAGCAGCGCCAACGGCGTCATCATGGTGCCCACGCGCGGCGCGATGCCGATGCTGGGCACCAATCCCATCGCGTTCGGTGCGCCCGCAGCCTACAACGAACCCTTTGTGCTCGACATGGCGACGACGACCGTCGCGGCCAACAAGGTCAAGGTCTACGACTTCCTGGACAAGCCTCTGCCGCCCGGCTGGGCGGTGGACGGGCAGGGCGCGCCGGTCACGGACGCGGACGCGGCCATGCAGTACATCTTCAAGCGCCCCGAGGGCGGCCTCACGCCTTTGGGCGGCACCACCGCCATGAGCAGCCACAAAGGCTATGGTCTGGCCATGATGGCGCAGATCCTGGGCGGAACGCTCAGCGGCAGTGCGTTCGCTGCGCGGCGTGCGGCCACGCGCCGCCCCGGCGAGCCCGACGACGTCGGACATTTCTTTTTGGCGCTCAACCCCGACGCCTTCCGCGCGGCCGGGTCGTTCGAGACCGACATGGACGACATGATCGACGCCATGCACGACACGCCGCCCGCCAATCNNCCACGCCCCCCCCCCCGCCAATCCCGCCGAACCCGTGCTGGTGGCGGGCGAGCCCGAAGCGGCCGAACGCATGCGCCGGCTGCGCGAGGGCATCCCGATTCCCGCCGCGCTGGCCGAACGCCTGCGCGGCATCTGCGA
>NZ_DIEJ01000175.1:0-11402 GCF_002418565.1 Achromobacter sp. UBA5777
CACTTTCGTGGCTCGCCCGTCCCGCCTCACAAATACCGCTTGAACCATTCCAGCATCCGCGCCCAGCCATCCTTCGCGGCCTCCGGGTGATAACTGGCGCGGTAATCCGCCAGAAACGCATGATCGGCCGCGGGATACACCACGATGTCGGACAGCTTCGCGGCGGCATTGCCCGCAGCCAGCTTCGTCTTCATGGCTTCCACGTCCGACAGCGGAATGCTGGCGTCGCGCCCGCCGTACAGACCCAGGACGGGACCATACAGCTCGTTCGTCACATCCAGCGCCACGCGCTTGATGAGCGGCCCGTGGCCCACGCTGAGCTTGCCGTACCAGGCCACGCCCGCCTTCACGTCGGGATTGTGCGCGGCGTACATCCACGTCAGGCGCCCGCCCCAGCAGAAGCCCNNGCCGCCGTTGGCGGCGGCCCAGGCCACGCTGGCGTCCAAGTCGCCAAACACCTGTTCGTCCGGGACCTTGCTGACGAGTTCGGAAATGAGCTTCGGGATGTCGGTGTAGGACGACGCGTCGCCCTGGCGCTGATACAGATCGCAGGCGACGGCCAGATAGCCGGCCTTGGCGACCCGGCGGCAGATGTCCTTGATGTGTTCATGCACGCCAAAGATTTCCTGGATCACCAGCACGATCGGCAGATCGCGCTTGCCCTCGGGCGCCGCGTAGTAGGCGTCGATGGGGCCACCCGTAACGGGCAGCTGGAAATCCCCGTGGACGAGGCCCTGCGTGTCCGTGTGGATCACGGTGGGGGCGACATTGCCTGCGGCGGTGGAAAAACTCATGGAGAACTCCTTGGTTGGGGTCGACGAAAGCCGGCCATCCCCACCGCCGTGCCAGCGCTAGTGCTGGTGGCCGTGCTCCGCATGCGGCGCGCCATGGTCATGGCCGCCATGGTCGTGCCCGTGGTGCATCAGGGTCGTCACGCTGTAGATCAGCGCCACACCCACACCGACCAGCAGCAATTGCGGGACGGCATCGGACAGGGATACCCGCTCGTGCATCTGCGGCATCAGGTCGGCCACCGAGATATACAGGAAGCTGCTGGCGGCAACCACCAGAATGTACGGCGTCCAGTCCTGCGCCTGCTGCAGCACGAAGTAGCCTATTATGCCGCCGACCGCTGAACACAAGCTGGTAAAGAGAATCAGCGCGAACGCCCGGCGGCGGCGCAAGCCGGCGTTGATCAGCACGACGAAGTCGCCCAGCTTGTGCGGTATCTCGTGGATGATGATCGACGCCGCGGTCAGCACCCCCAACAGCGGATCGGTAAGAAACGCCGCGGCGATCAGCACGCCATCGCACAGGTTGTGCAGCGAGCTGCCGATCAGGATGAGCATCCCGCCGCGCCCCGCCTCGTGCCGGTCGTGTCCCTTGTGATGGTGATGGCCGTCGCCTTCGTGGTGATGGCTGTGGCGCAGCAGCGCAATCTTCTCCAGCACGAAGAACCCGATCAGCGATGCGAGCATCAGCCCGAAGAGCACATGCGCGTTGCCGACGCCGGTCTCGAACGCTTCAGGCAAGAGATGCAGAAGCGCGACCGACAGCAGCACGCCCACCGACAGGCTCACCATGTGATGCAGGTATTTGGCAAAGACCTTGTACGCGAGCCAGCTCGCGATGAGGACAGCAATAAGGCCGCCGGTAATAGTGGCGAGCAAAACCCAGAGCAGCAACATGGAGGGGGGAAAAGATCAGGCGGGGGGAAGCGCAACATTATATTGTTGCAATCCAAAAACCGGAAATGGGCCGTCCGAGGACGGCCCGGGGGCACTCTGTCCCTTAGTGCGCCTGCTCCCAGTTCTTGCCCATGCCCACTTCCGCCACCAGCGGCACACGCAGCGTCGCCACGTTGCACATCAGACGCGGCAGCGCCTCCTTGACCAGTTCCAGCTCCTCGTCCGGCGCTTCCATCACCAGTTCGTCGTGCACCTGCATGATCATGCGCGTCTGCAGCTTCTCGGTGTCGAGCCAGTCCTGCACCGCCACCATGGCCATCTTGATGAGGTCTGCCGCCGTGCCCTGCATGGGCGCATTGATGGCCGCCCGCTCGGCGCCTTGTCTGCGCGGCCCGGAGGCGCCCCGGATTTCCGGCAACTGCAGCCGCCGTCCAAAGACGGTTTCCACGTAGCCCTGCTCGCGTGCCAGGCGCCGCGTGTCGTCCATGTACATGGCAACGCCGGGATAGCGCGCAAAGTAGCGGTCGATGTAAGCCTGCGCGGCGTCGCGCGTGATGCCCAGGTTGGACGCCAGGCCGAACACGCCCATGCCGTAGATCAGGCCGAAGTTGATGGCCTTGGCGGCACGGCGCTGATCGGTGGTCACGGCGTCCAGCGGCACGCCGAACACTTCGGATGCGGTGGCGCGGTGGATGTCCTCGCCCGCCGCGAAGGCACTTTGCAGATTCGCGTCGTCCGAGACGTGCGCCATGATGCGCAACTCGATCTGCGAATAGTCCGCGGACAACAGCAGGCCGCGCTCGGCAATGAAGGCCTCGCGCACCCGGCGCCCTGCTTCGGTGCGGACCGGAATGTTCTGCAGGTTGGGATCCGACGACGCCAGGCGTCCGGTGATGACGGCGGCCTGCGAATAGTGCGTGTGCACCCGCCCGGTCGCCGGATTGATCATGCGCGGCAGCTTGTCGGTGTAGGTCGACTTCAGCTTGGACAGCCCGCGGTAGTCCAGCAGCACCTGCGGCAACGGATAGTCCAGCGCCAGCTTGCTCAGCACTTCCTCGTCCGTGGACGGCGCGCCGCTTGCGGTCTTGCGCACCACCGGCAACTGCATGCGGCCAAACAGGATCTCGCCAAGCTGCTTGGGAGAGTTCAGGTTGAACGGCTGGCCGGCGAGTTCATAGGCCTTTTGCTCGAGCTGCAGCATCTCCTGGCCCAGCTTGTTGCTCTGGCGGGCCAGTTCCGCGGCATCGACCTTCACGCCGTTGCGTTCGATGGTGGTCAGCACGCCGGACACCTGCATTTCCAGGCGATAGATGCGCTCCAGCCCTTCGTCGGCGGCGACCATCGGACGCAGCACCTGATGCAGTTGCAGCGTGAAGTCGGCGTCTTCGGCCGCGTAATGCCCGGCCTTGTCTACCGCGACTTCGTCAAAGCCGATCTGCTTGGCGCCCTTGCCGCAGAGGTCCTCGTAGGACACGCCGCTGCGTCCCAGATAACGCTGCGCCAGATCGTTCAAGCCCACGCCACGATGCGATTCCAGCACGTAGGCCTGCAGCATGGTGTCTTCGGCGGCGCCGGCCAGGCGGATGCCTTCGTTGGCGAACACGTGCGTGTCGTACTTGGCATGGTGCAGCAGCTTGGCGCGCGCCGGGTCTTCCAGCCAGGGCTTCAAGCGGGCGAGCACTTCATCCTTGGGCAACTGGACCGCACCGTCGGGACCACGGTGCGCGACCGGGATATAGCAGGCCACGCCGGGCGCCACCGACATCGACAAGCCCACCAGGCGGGCCTGCATCTCGTCCAGCGACGTCGTCTCAGTGTCCAGTGCCACCAGCGATGCCTGCTGCATCAGTTCCATCCAGGCGTCAAACGCCGCCCAGTCAGAGATGATGCGGTAATCCAGCGTGGCGGGCGCGGCAGGCGCCTCGTGCGCGATGCGCGCATCGCCCGTGGGCACGCGCTCGACATCACCGGTCAGGTCGCGCAGCCACGTGCGGAATCCGTAGCGTTCATACAGCTCGGTCAGCGTGGCGTCGTCACGCGGGCGCGGCGTCAGGTCGTCCACGCCATCGATGTGACCGGTCAGATCGCAATCGCACTTGACCGTGAGCAGTTGGCGCGTCAACGGGAAATTGGGGATGGCTTCGCGCAGGTTGTTGCCGGCCACGCCCTTGATGCCATCGGCGCCTTCGATCAGCTTGTCAATCGAGCCAAATTCCGTAATCCATTTGGCGGCCGTCTTTGGCCCGACCTTGGTGACCCCCGGGACGTTGTCGACCGTGTCGCCCACCAGCATCAGATAGTCGACGATCCGCTCGGGAGGCACGCCAAACTTGTTCACGACGCCGGCCTCGTCCAGGACCTCGCCGCTCATGGTGTTGACGAGCGTGACGTGCCTGTTGACCAGTTGCGCCAAATCCTTGTCGCCCGTAGAGACGATGGTGTGAACGTCATGCTGCGCGGCACGATGTGCCAACGTGCCAATGACGTCATCCGCCTCGACGCCCTCGATTGCCAGCACCGGCCAGCCCAAGGCGCGCACCGCCCGGTGGATGGGATCGATTTGTGCTGCTAGGTCCTCAGGCATAGGGGGACGGTGCGACTTGTATTCCGGATACAGATCGTCCCGAAACGTCTTGCCGCGAGCATCGAAGATACATGCGGCATACTCTGCCTTATGGTCAGATACAAGCTTGCGCAGCATATTGACCACGCCGTAAAGCGCACCTGTCGGTTCGCCTTGCGCGTTGCGCAAATCGGGCATAGCGTGGAAAGCGCGGTACAAGTAACTTGAACCGTCGACCAGTAATAGCGTTTTTTTCATGGTTACAAAGGCAGATATGGATACACCCGCCGGCAAACAAATTCCGCTGATTATGTCAGAGATAAGGACGGCGGCAGACAAGCTCGCTCACATCGGGCCCGCAGTCAGCGTTTTCGGTAGCGCACGAGTCAGCCGTAATTCCCCGTACTATGAAACCACCATCGCGATCTCCGCAGCGCTGGCAGAAGCTGGCTTCGCAGTCATCGCGGGCGGCGGCCCCGGCATCATGGAAGCCGCCAACAAAGGTGCATTTGAAGCAGGAGGCACGAGCATCGGGTTGAACATCAGCCTGCCGCACGAAGCCCACAACAACGAATTCCAGACCATCAGCCTGTCCTTCGAGTACTTCTTCCCTCGCAAGGCAGCGTTTTTCATGCACAGCTTCGCCTACGTGGCGATGCCCGGCGGCTTTGGCACGCTGGACGAGCTCTTCGAAGCGTTGACGCTCATCCAGACGGGCAAGGTGCCGCCGGCGCCGATCGTGCTGGTCGGCAGCGAATACTGGTCGGGACTGACCGAATGGCTGGGCGACCAGGTGCTCGGCAACGGCATGATCGCCGCCCACGACCTGGATCTTTTCATCATCGAAGACGACCCCGTCAAGGTGGTGCGAAAGGTCGTGGAATTCCATGAACGGGTGATGTCCGCCGAACAGTACGCCCCTTCCCTGCCCGCCTGACGCGGCGGCCGTGCTGCGGACAGGGCGTCGCCCGCGCTTGTCCGCACGCACCGCAACCCTCAGTCAAGGCGCTGCCTACGTCATCGCCTTGACGATCGCTTCGCGCGCCAGCCCCACGAACTCGCTTTCGCCGGGGCGGGCAGCGAGCAACCTGAATTCCACCGATGGCAATGCCGGCAGGCCGGGCGCGTGCAAGCGCGCCATGCCCGCACCCAGCGCCGATTCGTTCAGGCACGCAACGCCCAATCCCGCGGCGACGGCCAACTGCAATCCCGCGACGCCGGACGCCACGTGCGATACCGTATAAGGCACGCCGCGGCGTGACAACATCCGCTCAACGTATTGGCGCAGCGCGCAGGTTTCCGGCAGCGCCAGCAACGGCAAGGGTTCGGCCAGCGGCGGCGTCACTCCCTCGGCCGCCATCCACAGCAGCGGTTCACGCCGCAGCAGCGCCCCGTCCGCCCGACCGCGCGTCGCGCCCCGCTCCTGGATGACCATGGATATGCCGACGTCGATCTCGCCGCGCTCGTAAGCCGCTTCGATCGCGCCGCTTTTCATGATGGTGACGTGCAGCCGCACCTGCGGATACTGCTCGTTCAGACGCCGCAGGAGGCGGGCGACGTCCCCCGGCCGGAAGTAATCGGTGATGCACAGGCGCAGTTCGCCCCGAAGCGCCACGCCGCGCAGGTCGCGATAGGCCTCGTCGCTCAGGGCCAGGATCGTGCGCGCATGCGCCAGGAGGCGCTGACCGGCCGGCGTGGCGCGCACGCCCGCCTTGCCGCGCACCAGCAACGGCTGACCCGCCCTCTCCTCCAGCTTGCGCATCTGTTCACTGACGGACGATTGCGACAGGAACACTTTGGGCGCCGCCGCCGTCAGGCTGCCCGCGTCCAGCACCGCAACCAGCGTGCGAAGCTGATCCAGATCGAATCCGCTCATGATTTATCCAACGGCTAAAGCGATGGGTGCAATCGTAATTTCCCGCTTTTCCGATGTCAACGCGCTTTCTACACTGGCCCTGTACCTACCCACCCGGAGAGCCGTCATGCCCCACATCGTCATCCATCGTTCCGGCACGCCCGATGCCGCCATTGACCAACGCATCGTCGAATCCGTCGCCGGGCTCACCCAGTCCGTGCTCGGAAAAAAGCTGCCGGTCATCGCCATCACGCTGCAGCACATTCCGCACGAACTCTGGTTCATCGGCGGGCGTCCCTTGTCCGAACAAGGCAAGAACGCATTCCACCTGGACATCAGCGTCACGGACGAGACCAACACCAAGGCCGAGAAGGCGCGCTTCATCAAGGACGTGTATGCCGCGTTCCAGGAGATCCTGGGCGAACTGCACGAGTGCTCGTACGTCCACGTGATCGACGCGCGCGCGGCGGCCTATGGCTATGGCGGGCGGACGCAAGAGTACCGGCACCAGCACGGCGCGGGGTAGCCGGCGGCCGCACGGGTTGCAAAAAAAAGCCGCGCACCCGAAGGGGCGCGGCTTTTCATTGATCTGGCAACAAGGCGGCGACTGCCGCCTTCAAGCTCAGACCGCGGCTTCGCGCGCGGCGCGCTTGCGCTCGTTTTCGAGCAGGTAGCGCTTGCGCAGGCGGATCGACTTCGGGGTGATTTCCACCAGTTCGTCGTCGTCGATGAATTCCACGGCGTATTCCAGCGACATCTGGATCGGCGGAACCAGGCGCACGGCTTCGTCGGTGCCCGACGCGCGCACGTTGGTCAGCTGCTTGCCCTTGATCGGGTTCACGACCAGGTCGTTGTCACGGCTGTGGATGCCGATGATCATGCCTTCGTACAGCGCATCGCCCGGGTTGACGAACATGCGGCCGCGATCCTGCAGCTTCCACAGCGCGTAGGCCACGGCGTCCCCGTTGTCCTGGCTGATCAGCACGCCGTTGCGGCGCTCGCCGATGGAGCCTTCCTTGATCGGCGCGTATTCGTGGAAGATGTGGCTCATCAGGCCCGTGCCGCGCGTCAGCGTCAGGAATTCGTTCTGGAAACCGATCAGGCCGCGGGCCGGAATCAGGTATTCCAGACGCGTACGGCCACGGCCGTCCGGCTGCATGTCCTGCAGGTCGCCCTTGCGGCGGCCCAGCTCCTCCATCACGCCGCCCTGATGCGCGTCTTCGACGTCAACGGTCAGCGACTCGAACGGCTCGCACTTCACGCCGTCGATTTCCTTGAACACCACGCGCGGACGCGACACGGCCAGCTCGTAGCCTTCGCGACGCATCGTTTCCAGCAGAATGGTCAGGTGCAGTTCGCCACGGCCCGACACTTCGAACACCGTGTCGTCGCCCGTGTCGCGCACACGCAGCGCCACGTTGGACTTCAGTTCGCGATCCAGACGGTCGCGCACCTGGCGGCTGGTCACGAACTTGCCCTCGCGGCCGGCCAGCGGCGACGTGTTCACCATGAAGTTCATGGTCAGCGTCGGTTCGTCGATGCGAAGCATCGGCAGCGGTTCCTGGTTGACCGGGTCGGTCACGGTGCAGCCAATGCCCAGGTCTTCAATGCCGTTGATCAGCACGATGTCGCCGGCTTCGGCTTCGTCCACCACGATGCGCTCCAGGCCATGGAACTTCAGCACCTGGTTGATGCGGCCGCGGCCGCCTTGACCATCGGGACCGAACTTGTAGGCCACTTCCATGCCCGGGCGCATACGGCCACGGTTGATGCGGCCCACGCCGATCTTGCCGACGTAGCTGTTGTAGTCCAGCGAAATGATCTGCATCTGCAGCGGGCCGTTGGGATCGTCCTCGCGCTGCGGCACGTGTTGCAGGATGGCTTCGAACAGCGGACGCATGTCGCCTTCGCGCACATCCGGCGTGAGGCCGGCGTAACCGGACAGGCCCGACGCGTACACGACCGGGAAGTCCAGCTGCTCGTCGGTGGCGCCCAGCTTGTCGAACAGGTCGAACGTGGCGTTGATGACGAAATCGGTACGGGCGCCCGGACGGTCAACCTTGTTGACCACGACGATCGGCTTCAGGCCCAGGGCCAGTGCCTTGCGGGTCACAAAAATGGTCTGGGGCATCGGGCCTTCGACCGCGTCAACCAGCAGCAACACGCCATCGACCATGGACAGCACGCGCTCGACCTCGCCACCGAAGTCGGCGTGGCCCGGGGTGTCGACGATGTTGATGTGGGTGCCTTCGTACTCAACGGCACAGTTCTTGGCCAGAATCGTGATGCCACGTTCCTTTTCCAGGTCGTTCGAGTCCATGACCCGTTCGGTCAGCGCCTGGTTTTCGCGGAAGGTGCCGGATTGGCGCAGCAGCTGGTCGACCAGGGTGGTTTTTCCGTGGTCAACGTGGGCGATGATGGCGACGTTGCGCAAGGCGCGAGTCATAGCGAGTCCTTTAAGGTCAGGGTGGAGGGCAGCAAGCCCTCCGGCAATTCGTTCAGTGCAAGCAATGCCTGCTTGGGGTCTGGCATGGCCTGCAAGGCTTCCAGTTCAACGGCGCGTTCCAGAGAGAAGGGCCCGACGTGCGTGCGCCGCAGCGCCGTCAGGTGGGCGAAACAGCCCAGCACGCGCCCGATGTCCTGGGCCAGTGTTCGGATGTATGTGCCTTTACTGCAAGCCACATCGATCTCTGCCTGCGTCCCGGTCAGGGACAACAGCTCGATGCGGTATATCGTGATCTTGCGCGGCGGGCGTTCCAGCTCGATGCCCGCGCGGGCGTACTCGTACAACGGCTTGCCGTCGCGCTTGAGCGCCGAGTACATCGGCGGAATCTGCTCGATGGTGCCCGAGAAACGTGACAGTGCATCGCGCAGCGCCTGTTCCTCGACAACAAAACCGGGGTCGGCAGTCGCCGTTACGTTGCCCGTCAGGTCGCCGGAATCGGTTTCCGATCCAAATTGCAGCGTAGCGCGATATGCCTTGTCGGCGTCAAGCATCGCGCCGGAAATTTTGGTGGCGCGGCCCATGCAGCACACCAGCAGGCCGGTGGCAAAAGGGTCCAGCGTGCCGGTATGGCCGGCCTTGGCCGCGTCCATGGCGCGTTTGGCGCGCTGCAAGGCGTGATTGCTCGACAAACCCACAGGTTTATCAAGCAACAGCACACCGTCGAGCGCAAGCCCGCGTCGTTTAGCCATCGTCGAAATCCGGAAAAAAATGAAGCAGTGACGACAGCCCGATCAGGACTTGTCTTCAGGCTCGTCGGGTACGCCCGAGTGCGGGCCGGGGCGGTTTGCGCGGTCGATGAGGATCGACATTTCGATGCCACGGGCGACTTGCTCGTCGTGGAAGAAGCGCAAAGTGGGGACGGTGTGGATGTGCAGAAGCTTGTAGAGCTGCGAATGCAGCCAGCCGGCCTTCTCGTTCAGCAAGGTGGTGGCGGCTTCGGGCTCGGCGCCCAAAACCGTGAACCACACCTTGGCATGCGCGTAGTCGGTCGACAGTTCCACACCCGAAATCGTGATCAGTCCAGCGCGTTTCGTGTCGATTTCGCGCTGGATGATCCCGGCCAGATCCTTCTGGATCTGGTCGGCCAGCCGCAGATTGCGGCCGGGAATGGCTTTGGACTTGTGACGGCTCATTAACAATGCCTGGCGCCTGCTTTACAGCGTGCGCGCAATTTCCTTGATTTCAAAGACTTCCAGCTGGTCGCCCACCTGGATGTCATTGTTGCCGCGCAGCGTCAGACCGCAATCGAAGCCCGACTTGACTTCCTTGACGTCGTCCTTGAAGCGGCGCAGCGACTCGAGATGCCCCGTCCAGTGAACCACGTTGTTGCGCAGCAGGCGGACCTGGGAATCGCGGCGCACGATGCCGTCGAGCACCATACAACCGGCGATGTTGCCGAGGCGGGAGATGCTGTACACCTCGCGGATCTCGACCAGGCCGATGATTTCTTCCTTCTTCTCGGGCGCCAGCATGCCCGACATGGCGGCCTTAACTTCATCCACGGCATCGTAGATGATGTTGTAGTAGCGCACGTCGATGCCGTTGTTTTCGGCAAGCTTCTTGGCGCTGGCATCGGCGCGCACGTTGAAGCCGATAACGACGGCGTGCGAGGCGATGGCCAGGTTGATGTCGGTTTCCGAGATGCCGCCGACCGCGGCGTGCACGACCTGCACACGCACTTCGTCGGTGGACAGCTTGACCAGCGACTGCACCAGGGCTTCCTGCGAACCCTGCACGTCGGTCTTGACGATGAGGGTGAGGGTCTGGGTGCCTTCGCCGAGGTTGTCGAACATCGATTCCAGCTTGGCAGCCTGTTGGCGGGCCAGCTTGACGTCGCGGAACTTGCCTTGACGGAACAGCGCGATTTCGCGCGCCTTGCGCTCGTCGGACAGTGCCATCAGTTCGTCGCCGGCGGCCGGCACTTCGGTCAGGCCCTGGATCTCAACGGGGATCGAGGGACCGGCCGTCTGGATCGGCTTGCCGTTTTCGTCGAGCATGGCGCGCACACGGCCAAAGCTTGCGCCGGCCAGCACGACGTCGCCGCGCTTGAGCGTGCCGCTTTGCACGAGGATCGTCGCGACCGGGCCGCGGCCCTTGTCCAGACGGGCTTCGATGACCAGACCCTTGGCGGGTGCGTCTTCGGGCGCCTTCAGTTCCAGCACTTCGGCTTGCAGCAGCACGTTTTCGAGCAGGTCGTCGATGCCCTGGCCGGTCTTGGCGGACACGCCCACAAACGGCACGTCGCCGCCGTATTCTTCCGGCACGACCTGTTCGGCAACCAGTTCCTGCTTGACGCGTTCCGGGTTGGCGGCGGGCTTGTCGATCTTGGTCACGGCCACCACGATGGGCACGCCTGCGGCCTTGGCATGGTGGATGGCTTCGCGCGTCTGCGGCATCACGCCGTCGTCGGCGGCAACCACCAGAATCACGATGTCGGTCGCCTTGGCGCCGCGGGCACGCATGGCGGTGAACGCCTCGTGGCCCGGGGTGTCAAGGAACGTCACCATGCCGCGCTCGGTGCGGACGTGGTAGGCGCCGATGTGCTGCGTAATGCCACCGGCTTCGCCCGCGGCAACCTTGGCGCGGCGGATGTAGTCCAGCAGCGAGGTCTTGCCGTGGTCGACGTGGCCCATGACGGTCACGACCGGCGCGCGCGGCAGTTGCTCGGCTTCGGATTGGGTGGCGGATTCGTCCAGGAAGGCTTCCGGGTCGTCCAGCTTGGCGGCGATGGCCACGTGGCCCAGTTCCTCGACCACGATCATGGCCGTTTCCTGATCCAGCACCTGGTTG
>NZ_DIEJ01000174.1:0-16590 GCF_002418565.1 Achromobacter sp. UBA5777
CCGTGCTCGGCGCTGATGCTGCCGCCGCGCTGCGCCACCAGGTCGTGCACGCGGCGGTTCAGCGCCGCCGTCAGCCGGGCGTATTCGGCGGGCGCCACGTCCGGCGGCAGCAGCACGTTGTAGTGCAGGTTGCCGTCGCCGATGTGGCCAAAGTTGATGATGGGCAGTCCAGGAAAATCCGACACCAGCGCCAGATCCGCTTCCTCGACGAAGGCGGCCAGGCGCGAGATGGGCAGCGCGATGTCGTGCTTGACCGCCTTGCCCGCGCGCACCTGCGCTTGCGAGATGCCCTCGCGCAGCCGCCACAATGACTGGACCTGCGTGTCGTTCATCGCGACGACGCAGTCCTGGATGACGCCGGCCTCCAGCGCCGCGCCTAGCGCGGCTTCCAGCAAGGCGGGCAATCCGGCGGGCTCGGTGTCCGACAGTTCCAGCAGCGCGTGATAGGCATGGCGGCCGGCCAGCGGGCTGGCCGCGCCGCTGACGTGCGCCACCACCAGATCCAGGCAAGCGGCGGACATCATCTCGAATGCGGTGAGCCGTTCGCCGCAGACGCTCTGCAGGCGGCTGAGCAGCGCCACGACCTGCGCGGGCGTGTCCGCGCCCACCCACGCCGCCACGCGGCCCGCCGGCGCGGGGTACAGCTTGAGCACCGCGCCGGTGATGATGCCCAGCGTGCCTTCGGAGCCAATGAACAGGCTCTTGAGGTCGTAGCCGGTATTGTCCTTGCGCAGGCCGCGCAGGCCATTCCACACGCGGCCGTCGGGCAGCACCACCTCCAGCCCCAACGCCAGATCGCGCGTGTTGCCGTACCGTAGCACCGCGGTGCCGCCGGCATTGGTGGCCAGATTGCCGCCGATGGTGCAACTGCCCTCCGCGCCCAGACTCAACGGGAAAAAGCGCCCGACCTCGCGCGCGGCGGCCTGCACCTCGGCCAGCAGCACGCCGGCGTCGGCGCACATCGTGTTGTTGACCGGATCCACCTCGCGGATGCGCTTCATGCGGTTAAGGCTCAGGATCACCTGCGCGCCGCTGCCGTCGGGCGTGGCGCCCCCGCTCATGCCGGTATTGCCGCCCTGCGGCACCACCGGCGTGCGCGTCTGATGGCACAGGCGCATGACGGCCGACACCTCGGTGGCGTTGCGCGGCCGCACCACCACCGGCANNCTGCCACTTGCCCAGCCAGTCGCGCACGTAAGGCCCCTGCCCCTCGGTGTCCAGCACCAGCCCGTTGTCGCCGACCAGATGCGACAGCCGTTCGATCAGTTCGTGGTTGCGCATGGTGGCCTCAGGCGCCGTGCCAGTTCAGCCGGATGCGGCCGATCGCCATCGCCGCAGCGGCCTGTGTCGGCTCGACGACGGGCAGGCCCAGCTCGGCCTGCAGCCAGCCGCGGTAGGCCGCCATGCCGGCGCAGCCCAGCACCAGCACGTCGGCCTGATGCTCGTCGCGCAACCGCGCGCCGACGTGCAACAGGCGCTCGCGGGTGCGCGCCTCGTTGGACAGCTCCACCACGCCCAGATCCAGCGGCAGCTCTGCCGCCACGCGGCCCGACAGGCCGATCGCGCCGAACATGCGTCCGTGGCGCGGCAGCGACTGGCGCAGGATCGCGATCACACCGACGCGCTGCCCCAGCGTCAGCGCGGTCAGCATGCCGCATTCGCTGATACCCAGCACCGGCTTGCGTGTGGCTTCGCGCACCGCATGCAGGCCCGGATCGCTGAAGCACGCAATGACGTAGCCAGCGGCGGCCGCGCCGTGCTCGGCATCCAGCTTGCGAACCAGCGCGGCGAGCGGCAGTGTCACGCTTTCGACGTCGAGCTGCGTCTGGACGCCCGCGGGCCCTTCGGTCAGCGTCAGACATTGGATGCGCGGACCGCCGGCCATGCGCAGCGGTTCCAGCGCCGCGTCGAACGCGTCCGTCACGGCCTGGGTGGAATTGGGATTGATCACAAACAGGGTCTGTTCCATTCGTACGTCCTGGTCGTCCGTCCTGATGGTGGCGGAGCCCGCGCCATGTTGAGGCGGGCCGGGGCAAGATACGGCGCCAGTCTATCTGCGGGCGGCCTGAGCATGTATTGTCAATTTGTGCGCTGCCCTTAACCCTTTGTTATGCTCGTCGCGTCAATTCGGAGCGGGCGCGCCATGCAACTGAATCTGCGGCAAATCGAAGTTTTCCGGGCGGTGATGACCACGGGTTCGATCAGCGGGGCGGCCAAGCTGCTGTTCGTCTCGCAGCCTGCGGTCAGCCGGCTGCTGTCGCATACGGAACAACGTCTGGGCTTCGCGCTGTTCGAGCGCATCAAGGGCAGGCTCTATCCCACACCCGAATCGCGGCAGCTCTTTCGCGAAGTGGAAACGGTCTATGCCGGCGTGCGGCGCGTCGAGGAACTGGCGTCGGAATTGTCCGAGCGCCGCAGCGGCATCCTGCATCTGGTGTCCAGCCCCAGCATCGGCCACATGCTCGTGCCCCTGACGATCTCGCGCTTTCGCGAAACGCACCCTGACGTCAAGGTCACCTTCCAGCCGCTGACCCAGCAGCCCCTGACGCAGATGCTGCTCGACAATCGCGCCGAACTGGGCGTGGTGATCCTGCCCGTGCAGCACCCGAATCTGCTGACGCAGCCAATCGGCCAGGCCCGGCTGGTCTGCATCTGCCCGTACAACCATCCGCTGGCCCATCGGTCGCTGCTGTCGATCGGCGACCTGCTGCCCTACCCGCTGATTTCGTACGGCGGCGACACGCCGTTCGGCATGCTGGTCGAGCAGATGTACCACGAGGCCGGGCAGGCCCGCCGGCTGGCCGTGGAAGTGAGTTCGCCACAGAACGCGTGCTCGCTGGTGCAAGCCGGCGCGGGCATCGCCATCGTCGATGAATTCTCGGTCAAGAGCCGCACGCAGGGCGACTTCGTGGTGCGCCCGATCGACCAGGCCAAGATCCTGACCGCGAGCCTGGTGCAGTCACGCTTCGAACCGCTGTCGCAGCTTGCGCAGGCCTTTGTAGAAGTGCTGCGCCACACGCTTTGCGAACAGGGTTTCGAGCTGTCCACAAACGTCCAGACAAACCCGGCCAAGGGTAAACCTTGACTTAACTGGCTGTTATACCAAGGCAATAAAAAAGCAAGTGGAGTTCTAAAACTTCCGCTTTAGGATGACATCGAAACGTCGCTTCAGATTTCGGTTTTCACGCATCCTGACGGAGAAAAGATGGCAGCCTCCCTCGACGCCAAAGGCGTCTTCACCATTTGCCCCACGCCCTTCGACGATGCCCTGCGGGTCGATGCCGACAGCATCCGCACGCTGGTCGATTTCCTGCTTGAAACCGGGGTGACCGGGCTGGCCATCCTGGGCTTTCTGGGCGAGCTGCACAAGCTGTCCAACGACGAACGCCGGCTGGTGCTGGAAACCTTCGTGAAGCACACGAACGGCCGCGTGCCAGTGTGGGTGGGCGTGCGTGCCCACGGCATTGCCGGCGCCATCGAGCAGGCCCGCGAAGCGCAGGAGCTGGGCGCATCGGCCGTGTTCGCGGCGCCACTGGACAACGCCAGCGATGCCCTGCTGTTTGATTACTACAAGGCCGTGGCCGACGCCGTGAAGATTCCGGTCGTGATCCACGACTTTCCGGACTCCTTCGGCACCGAGATCCGCCCCGAAGTGGTGGCGCGCCTGGGCCGCGAAGGCGGTGTGCACATGATCAAGATGGAAGAGCCGCCGGTGGGGCAGAAGATCAGCCGCATCCGCGAACTGGTGCCGGACGCCGACATGGCCATCTTCGGCGGCCTGGGGGGCGTGTACTTCCTGGAAGAGCTGCAGCGCGGCGCGGTAGGCACGATGACCGGCTTTGCATTCCCGGAAATCCTGGTGGCCATCTACGAACGCTACGCCAGCGGCGATCACGCCGGCGCCGCCGCGATCTTCGACCGCTATTGCCCGCTGATCCGCTACGAATTCCAACCCAAGATCGGACTGGCGTTGCGCAAGTATGTCTATCAGCGCCGCGGCGCCATCAAGAGCCACGCGCTGCGCGCCCCCGGGATGCGCATCGACCCGGTGACCGCGGCCGAACTGGAGGCGACCGTCGCGCGCGTCGGGCTGTCGCTGGGCGCCACCGGCCGCCAACCCGTGCAGGGTTGAAAGGAGCATACGCATGGACCTCGGCATCAAGGGCAAGCACGCGCTGGTGTGCGCATCGAGCAAGGGCCTGGGCTACGCCTGCGCGCTATCACTTGCGCGCGAAGGCGTGAATCTGGTGATGGCCGCGCGAACAGCGACCACACTGGACGCTGCGGCGGACGCGATTCGCCGCGAGACCGGCGCGTCGGTCGTCACGGTGGCCGCCGACGTCACCACCGAAGCCGGCAGGCAGGCGCTGCTGGCGGCCTGCCCCGAACCCGACATCCTGGTCACCAACGCGGGCGGGCCCAAACCCGGCGACTTCCGCGAATGGTCGCGCGAAGACTGGATTGCCGCGCTGGATGCCAACATGCTGACGCCCATTGCGCTGATCCGCGCGACCGTCGACGGCATGATCGCGCGCCGCTTTGGCCGCATCGTCAACATCACGTCCGCCGCCGTGAAAATGCCCATCGACATCCTGGGCTTGTCCAACGGCGCGCGGGCCGGGCTGACCGGCTTTGTGGCGGGTCTGGCGCGCCAGACCGTGCGCCACGGCGTCACGATCAACAACCTGCTGCCCGGCCCGTTCCTGACGGATCGCCTGCGGCAGACCGCAGAACGCAGTGCACGCGACAGCGGCAAGACGGTGGACGACATGCTGGCCGCCCGGCTGGCGGGCATTCCTGCCGGCCGTTATGGCGACCCCGCCGAATTCGGCGACGCCTGCGCCTTCCTGTGCGGCGCGCGCGCCGGCTTCATGACGGGGCAGAACCTGGTGCTGGACGGCGGCATCTATCCCGGAACGCTTTGACCCACTCCTTGCGCGGAACCCCTTACCCATGACCGATACCGCAGCATTCGACCTGACGATCCGCAATGGCCGCATCAGCACCGCCACCGACACCTTTCACGCCGATATCGGCGTGCGCGACGGGGTGATCGTCGCGTTGGGACAGGGCCTGCCGCCGGGCGCGCGGGACATCGACGCCGCTGGCCGGTGGGTGCTGCCGGGCGGCATCGACAGCCACTGTCACGTTGAGCAACTGTCCGGCATGGGCATCATGTGCGCAGACGACTTCTACAGCGCGACCGTCTCGGCGGCATTCGGCGGCACCACCACCATCATTCCGTTCGCCGCCCAGCACCGCGGCAATGCGTTGCCGGAAGTGGTGGCCGACTACGCCCGCCGCGCCGAGGAAAAGGCGGTCATTGACTACGGCTTTCACCTGATCCTGTCCGATCCCACGGAACAGGCGCTCAAGCACGACCTGCCCGATCTCATCAAGAACGGCATTACGTCCTTCAAGGTGTTCATGACGTATGACCGCCTGAAGCTGGACGATTACCAGTTGTTGGACGTGCTGGAGGTCGCCGACCGCGAGGGCGCGCTGGTGATGGTGCATGCCGAAAACAACGACATGATCCGCTGGGTAGCCCGCCGTCTGGCCGAGCGCGGCATGACGGCGCCCAAGTATCACGCCGTGGCGCACACGCCGCTGGCCGAAAGCGAGGCAACGAATCGTGCCGTGACGCTGGCCCGCATGATGGACGTGCCCATCCTGATCGTTCACGTCGCGGGGCTGGAAGCAGTGCGCGTGGTGCATTCGTCGCAAGCGCTGGGGCTGCCGATTCACGCTGAAAGCTGCCCGCAGTACCTGTTCCTGACGGCCGATGACATCGACGCGCCCGGCCTGGAAGGCGCCAAGTTCTGCTGCAGCCCGCCCCCGCGCGATGCGGCCTCGCAGGAAGCCGTCTGGCAGGGCCTGATCGACGGCACCCTGCAGATCTATTCCTCCGACCACGCGCCCTACCGCTTCGACGCCAGCGGCAAGCTGCCCAAGGGCGACGCCACCACGTTCAAGGACGTGGCTAACGGCGTGCCGGGACTGGAAGTGCGCATGCCGCTGCTCTTCTCCGAAGGCGTGCTGGGCGGACGCATTTCGATTGAACGCTTCGTCGCGCTGACCGCCGCCAATCATGCCCGCACGTATGGCCTGTACCCGCAGAAGGGAACTATCGCGGTGGGCGCGGACGCCGACATCGCGATCTGGAATCCGGAACGGGAGGTCACGATCTCCGCGTCCATGCTGCACGACAACGTCGGCTACACGCCCTACGAGGGCCGAACCGTGCGCGGCTGGCCCGAGGTGGTCATCAGCCGCGGCCGCATCGCCGTCGAAAACGGCCAGCTGCATGTCGAGCGCGGCAGCGGTCGCTTCATCAAGCGCGGCACGCCCGAGCCCGTGCTGCGCCAGCGCCTGACCGGCAATCCCAACGCGTTGGTGCGCAAGTATTTTTCTGCCGATATCGCCGCCTGAGTCATCGCTAAAGGAACCCGACATGAGCAAACGTCCCTTCGGCCTGGCGGTCGCGCAGATGGGTCCGGTTCAACCCGAAGAGACCCGGGGGCAGGCGGTGGCACGCCTGCTCGCGATGATGCGCGAGGCGCACGGGCGCGGCGCGCGCATGGTGGTGTTTCCGGAACTGGCGCTGACCACCTTCTTTCCGCGCTACTGGATGACGGAAGAAGAAGCGATGGCGCGCTACTTCGAAAAGGAAATGCCCGGCCCCGAGACCCGCGTGCTGTTCGACACCGCCCGGGAACTCGGCATCGGCTTTTACCTGGGCTATGCCGAGATCGCCTCGGATGGCCGGCGCTTCAACACCAGCATCCTGGTCGACGCCAACGCGCGCATCGTCGGACGCTACCGCAAGATCCACCTGCCGGGCCACAGCGACCACAAGCCCGAGGCCCCGTTCCAGCACCTGGAAAAGAAGTTCTTTGACGTCGGCAACGACGGCTTCAACGTCTGGGAAACGCTGGGTACGCGCATCGGCATGTGCCTGTGCAACGACCGCCGCTGGACGGAGACCTGGCGCGTGCTGGCGCTGCAGGGCGCCGAGATCGTGGCGCTGGGATACAACACGCCGTCATTGAATATCCACTGGAACGAACCGGTCCACCTGCGCATGTTCCACCACCTGCTCAGCCTGCAGGCAGCCGCGTACCAGAACGCGGTCTGGGTGGCCGCGGCAGGCAAGGCCGGCAATGAGGACGGCAGCCACCTGATCGCCGGATCGGCCATCGTCGCGCCCACGGGCGAGATCGTGGCGCAGGCGCAGGGGGAGGAGGACGAGGTGATTTTCTGCCAGGCCGATCTGGCGCTGGGAGACACCTTCAAGCAGCACATCTTCAACTTCGCCGCCCACCGGCGCCCGGAACACTACGGCTTGATACTCGAGCGCGTGGGGGCCGGCCCCGCCCTGGGCAAGACGCCTCTTCCCTAAAGGACCTGCCATGACCCGCCTTCTCCGCACCCTGACATTTGCCGGCCGCTGCGGCCTCACGCTGTGCCTGGCCGGCGCCAGCCTGGCCGCGGCCGCCCAGCCGCTGACAACCGGCGTGGACGCCACGTTTGCGCCGCACGCCATGCCCAAGCTGGGCGGCGGACTGGACGGCTTCAACATCGAACTGGGCCAGGCCATCGCCAAGCAGCTGGGCACCACCATCAAGATCGAAGGCACCGAGTACGCCGCGCTGATCCCGGGCCTGAACGCCAAGAAGTACGACTTCGTGCTGGCGCCCACCACCGCCACCGAGGAACGCGCACGCGCCCTGCTGTTTTCCGAGGGGTATCTGAACACCGACTACACCTTCGTGATCGGCAAGAACGGCAAGGACATCAAGGGCCTGGATGACCTGAAGGGCAGGAAGCTGGCGGTCAACAAGGGATCGGCCTACGAGAACTGGGCGCGCGACAACGCGGCCAAGTACGGCTTCACGTACGACGTGTACGCCTCCAACGCCGACGCGGTGCAGGCGGTGCAGGCCGGCCGCGCGGACGCCAACCTGGCCGGCAACACGGTCGCCGCCTGGGCCGCCAAGCAGAATCCGGCCGTGCGCACCAGCTACACGATCAAGACCGGCCTGGTCTGGGCGCTGGCGTTCCGGCTGGACGACAAGGCGGGCCGCGACCGCGTGTCCATGGCGCTCAAGTGCCTGAAGCAGGACGGCACGGTCTCCAAGCTGGCGCAGAAGTGGTTCGGATTCACGCCCGCAGCCGGTTCCGCGGCGGCCACCGTGACGCCGGGCCAGGGCGTCCCGGATCTGCCGGGTTACGACGCCCAGCCGGTCGAGCTGCGCTGCAGCTGATTTTCCGACGCACCGCCAACGACTGGGTAAGGAGCCGCCACGCGGCCCCTGCCCTCGCATTGAGGAGCTTTCGATGGAAACGCCGATCCTGAAAATCGCCGGGCTGCACAAGTCCTATGGCGACAACGCGGTCCTCAAGGGAATCGACCTGGACGTGAGCCGCGGCGAGCTGGTCTTCATGATCGGCCCGTCCGGTTCGGGCAAGAGCAGCCTCCTGCGCTGCTGCAACCGGCTGGAGGAGCCGACCGCCGGCAGCATCCACGTCGACGGCGAGGAGATCACCGCCCCGTCGGCCGAGTTGAACCGCATCCGCCAGAACATCGGCATGGTGTTCCAGCACTTCAACCTGTACCGCCACATGTCCGTGCTGTCGAACATCACGCTCGCGCTGCGCAAGGTGCAGAAGCTGGCGCGCGCCGAGGCCGACCGCCGCGGCATGGAAGCGCTGGACCGTGTGGGCCTGGCCGACAAGGCGAGCGCCTATCCCGACCAGTTGTCCGGCGGCCAGCAGCAGCGCGTGGGCATCGCGCGGTCACTGGCGTTGCGGCCCAAGGTGGTGCTGTTCGACGAGCCGACCAGCGCGTTGGATCCGGAGCTGGTGGGCAGCGTGCTGAACGTGATGCGTGAACTGAAGCGCGACGGCATGACGATGATGGTGGTCAGCCATGAAATGGGCTTCGCCCGCGCGGCGGCCGACCGGGTGGTGTTCATGGACGGTGGGGTCATCGTCGAGCAAGGCCCGCCGCAGGACGTCTTTGGCGCCCCCCGACAACCCCGCACCCAGGCCTTTCTGGCCAGCATGGCGGAACATGCCGCGTAAGGCGATTTGAAGAGTGCCCCATGGATCTGAATGCCCTGCTGTTCTCGTTCTTCAACGTTGAGGTCGCCTGGCGCTACCTGCCCGACATCCTGGCCGGCATGTGGGTCACGCTGCAACTGGGCGTGGCAGTGGCCGTGACTGGCGTGGCGCTTGGCCTGATGCTGGCCGTCTTGCGCGCGCTGCGCATCCGGCCGGTGAATCTCCTGATCATCTGCTTTGCCGACATCCTGCGCGCCCTGCCGCCGCTGGTGGTGATCATGGTGCTGTTCTTCGCGTTCCCGTACATCAACCTGTCGATGTCGGCGTTCATGGCGTGCTGGCTGTCGCTGTCGCTGGTGCTGGCCGCGTTCGCCGAGGAAATCTTCTGGGCGGGCATCCTGTCCGTGCCGCGCGGCCAGGCCGAGGCGGCGCGCTCCACCGGCCTGAACTGGCTGCAGAGCATGGTGTATGTCGTGATGCCTCAGGCCATGCGGCTGACGGTCGCGCCGCTGACCAACCGGGTCATCGCCATCACCAAGAGCACGGCGCTGGGTTCGGTCGTGGGATTGAGCGAAGTGCTCAACAACGCGCAATCGGCCAGCAGCAACGCGGGCAACGCCACGCCGCTGACCTTGGCCGCGGTGGCGTGCCTGCTGATCTTCCTGCCCGTGGTGATTCTGGGGCGCTGGACCGAAACGCGCTTCAAGTGGAAACACTGACGGGAAGCACTGACCGGACGCATCTTTACGAATACATATCGGGCGGGAAGCAAGGCCGATCACCCCCGCCCGGCACAACAAGGGAGCCCCGACGGGCCCCAGGGGAACCGCATGGACGAAATCCTGCAGAATTTCTTCAACCTGAACATCTATGTCAGCGTGGCGCCGTACCTCTTGCAGGGCCTCGGGCGCACGCTGATGCTGTCGGCCATGGTGATTCCGGTGGGACTGGCCTCGGGTCTGCTCATCGGCGTGCTGTCCGTCACGCTGAAGGCCCGCTGGTCGCGCGTGCTGCTGGCCATCTACATCGATTTCTTCCGCGCGTTGCCGCCGCTGGTGCTGCTGATCTTCATCTATTTCGGCGCGCCGTTCCTGGGCCTGGACCTGCCCAAGCTGCTGGCGGTGGCCGTGGGCTTCATGCTGAACAATTCGTCCTATTACGGCGAGGTGTTTCGCGCCGGGCTGGAAAGCGTGCCGCGCGGACAGATCGAGGCGGCGCGCTCAACCGGCCTCTCCGCCTGGCAGACGATGTGGCACGTGCAGATTCCCCAGGCCACGCGCAACGTCATGCCGGACCTCATCAGCAACACGCTGGAAGTGGTCAAGCTGACCACGCTGGCCAGCGCCGTGGCGCTGCCGGAGCTGCTGCGGGTGGCCCGCGACGCCCAGTCGCTGGTCTACAACCCGTCGCCCATCGTGCTGGCAGCGCTTTTCTACCTGGCGCTGCTGTGGCCGGTGGTTCGGCTGCTCAGCCGGCTGGAACACCGTCAGCTATCCCGGCATTGAACCTGCCGGCGCGGCGGCCAGCGCAGCAACGAGCGCGGCGGCCGGCGCGTCTGCCCGGCCCGTGCGCGCAACATCCTGTGGGGCGCCCGCAACAATGCGTGCTGCGCACCGCGCGGACCGGACCAGCGTGCGCCCTATAATTCCGCGTAGCGCCGCCCCCTGAGGCGGCGCTCTCCGCACGGCCTGCCGGCCTGCGCCGTCCCGCGACCCATAGGATTGTTAAGCAACTCACACCATGCCCGACCTGGAACCAGACACCGTCTCCGCCCTTGAAGCCCCTGAATTCGCCGCCGCGCAGTTTGTGCGATGGTTCCGAGACGTGGCCCCCTACGTGCACGCGTTCCGAGGCAAGACCTTCGTGGTGGCGTTTGGCGGCGAACTCGTGCAGGCGGGCGCGTTGAACGCCCTGGTCCAGGATCTGTCCCTGCTGTCCTCGCTGGGCATCCGTCTGGTGCTGGTGCACGGCTCGCGGCCCCAGGTCAACGAGCAACTGCGCTTGAAAGGCTACACGCAACAGTTCGACCGGGGCCTGTCCCCCACCGACGCCGCCGCGCTGGAATGCGCCAAGGAAGCCGCCGGCGAGATCCGCCTGGACATCGAAGCCGCGTTCAGCCAGGGGCTGCCCAACACGCCCATGTCGCACGCCCACATCCGCGTGATCTCCGGCAATTTCGTCACCGCGCGTCCCACCGGCGTGCTGGATGGCGTGGACTACAAGCACACCGGCCAGGTGCGCAAGATCGACATCGAGGCCCTGAAGTTCGCCATCGAGAAAGGCTCGTCGGTCGTGCTGCTGTCGCCGCTGGGGTTCTCGCCCACCGGCGACGCCTTCAATCTGGCGATGGAAGACCTGGCCACCAGCGTGGCCGTGGGCCTGCGCGCCGAAAAGCTGATCTTCCTGTCCAGCTCGCAGGGCGTGCTGAACGACGATGGCACGCTGGATACCGAACTGGCGCGCGTGGATGCTGACGCGCTGCTGGCGGGCGGTGAACTGGACGAAGAGACCCATTCCTTCCTGCAGTACGCCTCGCTCGCGGTCAAGCGCGGCGTGGCCCGCGCCCACCTGCTGCCTTTCGAACTGGACGGCAGCGTGCTGCTCGAGATCTTCACCCACGACGGCGTGGGCACGATGGTCGTCGAAGACACGCTGGACGATCTGCGCCCCGCCACGATCGACGACGTGGGCGCCATCCTCAGCCTGATCGAGCCGCTGGAAGCCGACGGCACGCTGGTGCCGCGCCCGCGCAGCGTGGTCGAGCGCGACGTCGAGAACTTCACCGTGCTGGAGCACGACGGCGTCATCTACGGCTGCGCGGCGCTGCACGACTTCCACGACGAGCAGATGGCCGAAATGGCCTGCCTGATCGTGCATCCCGAGTGGCAAGGCTCCGGCGAAGGCGAGATCCTGCTGCGCCACATGGAATCGCGCGCCCGCGCGCTGGGCGCCAAACGGCTGTTCGTGCTGACCACCCGCACCTCGCATTGGTTCATGAAGCGCGGTTTCGTGCAGGGCGGCATCACCGACCTGCCCCGCGAAAAGCAGAACAACTACAACCGCTCCCGCAACAGCCTGGTGTTCATCAAGAAGCTCTGACACCGGCCTGCGGGGCGATTCCGCGGTAAGCAAGAGGGGCTTGGCGCCCGACGCACGCCAAGCCCGCTAAAATGTGGCGTTATTCATTTTTCCGGCAGCGAACCATGGCCCGTATCGTCAACTGTGTGAAACTGAAACGTGAAGCCGAAGGGCTGGACTACCCGCCCTACCCCGGCGAAGTCGGCACCCGCATCTGGCAGAGCATTTCCAAGGAAGCCTGGGAAGACTGGAAAGGCGTGCAGACCCGCCTGGTGAACGAAAACCGCCTGAACCTGGCCGACGCCCGCGCTCGCAAATACCTGCAGCAGCAGATGGAGCGTTTCCTGTTCGAAGACGGCAGCGTCGAAGCCGACGGCTACGTTCCGCCCTCGGCCTGATCCGCCTCCCGCCGCGCCTTCGGGCATGCGGCCGGCAAAGCCCCTCGCACGCGAGGGGCTTTGTTTTTGCGGCGCGCCGATACGCGCCGCCAGCGAGCAGGCGAAGGCCTTAAGATTCAAGGTTGCAGACCGTATTAAAGCTGTCATGAAAGAAGAATCGCGCCCGCCCCTCCATCCGGACCCGTCCCCTGTCATTGCGCGCGCGCTGGCGATCGACCCGGACCGCAAGACCGGCACGCTGCAGGATGTGCGCCATGTCGTGATCCTGATGCAGGAAAACCGGTCCTTCGACCATTACTTCGGCACGCTGCCCGGCGTGCGCGGATTCGCCGATCCGCATCCCGTGCCCACGCGCGCGGGCACGGTGCTGACGCAGACCGATGGCAACGCGCATTGCCGCCCCTACGATTTGCAGACAGAAGTCGCCAGCGACAAGCCGGTCGGCTACATCACGCCGCACACCTGGGACGATTCGCAGCGCGCCTGGAACGACGGCCGCATGGATCAGTGGCTGTCCGCCAAGAGCCGGCTGGGCATGGGCGCCTACCGCAGCGCCGACGTGCCGTTTCAGACCGCGCTGGCCAATGCCTTCACGCTGTGCGATGCCTATCACTGCTCGGTCCAGGCCGGCACCAATCCCAACCGGCTGTTCCTGTGGACCGGCACCAACGACCCGCAGGGCGCGGCCGGCGGCCCCGCGCTGGTCAACACCTACGACCGGCTGGGTCCGGCGGGTGAAGGCTATTCCTGGACCACGTACCCCGAGCGTCTGCAAGTCGCCGGTGTGGACTGGAGCATCTACCAGGACATGGCGGACAACTACAACGACAATCCGCTCGCGGGCTTTCAGCAATACCGCCGGCAGCATGCGGTCAACACGGGCAGCGCCCCGCTGCGCGACCGCGCGCTGGCCACGCGCACGCTGGACGACCTGGCGCGCGACGTCGCTCAGGGCACGCTGCCGGCCGTGTCGTGGATCATCGCGCCCACGGCGGATTCGGAACATCCCGAGGTCTCGTCCCCTCGCCAGGGCGGCGCCTACACCGAGCGCGTGCTGGACATTCTGACGGCGCATCCCGACACGTGGAGCCGTTGCGTCCTGTTCGTCACCTACGACGAAAACGATTGCTTCTTCGACCACGTGCCCCCGCCCGCCCCGCCGGCGCGCCACCCGGACGGCGAGTCGGGCGGCCTGTCCACCGTGGAACTGGACGGCGAATACCACGACGCGCGCCGCGGCCCCAGCGCTTCCACGGCCGATGATCCTGCCGGGCTGCATGGACGCGCCTTTGGCCTGGGCCCGCGCGTGCCGATGCTGGTGGTCTCGCCCTGGAGCCGCGGCGGGTGGGTGAATTCGCAGGTGTTCGACCACACGTCCGTCATCCGATTCCTGGAAACGCGCTTTGGCGTGGCTGAACCCAACATCAGCGCCTGGCGCCGCGCAGTGGCGGGCGACCTGACGACGGCCTTCGATTTTGCCGGCGACAGGTGTTCGCATCACCCCGACAGCCACCGCCACGCGTGTCCCCTGCCCTATGTGCTGGAAGCCGTGGGCAAGACCACGGCCGACGGCCAGCATTACCGCCTGACGCTGCGCAACCCGGGCGGTGCGGGCGCCGTGCTGCATGTCTATGACCGCCTTGCGCTGGCCCATCCGCCCCGGCGCTACACGGTGGGCGCGGGCGCGCGTCTGGATGACGGATGGCGGCTGGCGGCGGGGGGCGCGTACGATCTCTGGCTGCTGGGACCAGACGGCTTTCACCGGGCGTTCCGCGGCGATGCGCGGGATGCGGGCACGCTTGAAGCGCAGCTCGTGCCCGTGACGTCGGGCCTGCGCCTGCGGCTCATGAACCACGGCGACACGCCGCAGCCGGTCAGGGTGGAGTCGCGCATGAACGACGGCTGGCGCGCGATGGCCCACGTGCCCCCAGGCGGCGCGGTCGAGCTCAAGTACGCGGGCTGCGAGGGCTGGTACGACCTGGAGGTGAGTGCGCCGGCGATGCCGGCCTTTGGACGCCGGCTGGCGGGCCGCATCGACGCGGGCAAGCCGGGGGTGCCGGATCCCCGGCTGTGCCAGGGAGCGGCGCTGCCGCTGTGAAGCGGCAGCAGGTCTTTCTGCTTACTGCTCCGAGGTGTCCTCGGATTCTTCTTCACCGCGCGCCAGGCGCTCGGTGTTCTTCACGCCGGTGTGGCGCACATCGGCGCCCTTGACCATGTAGATCACGCGTTCGGACATATTCTTGGCGTGATCGCCGATGCGCTCAAGCGCGCGGGCGATGAAGATCATGTCGATGGCGCGCGAGATCGTGCGCGGATCTTCGATCATGTAGGTGATCAGGTGACGCAGCGCGCCCTTCCATTCCTTGTCGACTTCCTTGTCGCTGCGCACGACGGCGGCGGCCTGGATGGGGTCGAGGCGGGCAAACGCGTCCAGCGCCTGGTGCAGCATGTTGCGCACGTTGGCGGCCATGTGGCGCAGTTCGATCACCGGAATGTGGCGCAGTTCGCCTTCGTGGACGCGGCGGGCGACAGTAGCGACCTTCTCGGCTTCGTCGCCGGAACGTTCCATGTCGGTCAGCATCTTGGACACGGCCATCAGCATGCGCAGGTCGATGGCGGTGGGCTGGTGCCGGGCCAGGATGCGGCTGATGCTTTCGTCGATCTCGACTTCGTGGCGGTTGACTTCCTTTTCCCGCTCGCGAACCTTTTCAACCAGCGACATGTCGCCGCTGGCCAGCGCGTCGATCGCTTCCTGGATCATGGCTTCCACCACGCCGCCCATTTGCAAGAACTGCGAACGGACGCTTTCCAGATCGGCGTCGAACTGTTTGTTTGTATGCTCCGTCATCCGGGCTCCCTGCGTGGTTGATCTCATTGCATTGCCCCGAAAGTAGAGAGGTTACGAGATGGGCCTGCACAACCCGCAAGGTTATGACCCAAGTGTGACAGGATTATGAATGCGGGCCCCGCGCCCCGCAAGGCGGAGCGGCGGGTCCCGCATCACAACCGGGACTCAGGCGCGACGGTCCAGGCGGCGGATGCCGTTCTGGGTGGCCAGCAGCGCCACGTCGGCGCCGGACAGCGCGAACAGGCCGCAGGTCACGACGCCCGGCAGATTGTTGACGATGGCCTCGAACGCGGGCGCGTCAGTAATTGAAAGACCCGACACGTCCAGGATGATGTTGCCGTTGTCGGTGACGAATCCCTCCCGCAGGCGCGGCTGGCCGCCCAGCGCGGTCAGTGCGCGGGCCACGGATTCGCGCGCCATCGGAATGACCTCGAGCGGCAGCGGGAACTTGCCCATCGTCTGGACCAGCTTGGATTCGTCGGCGATGCAGATGAAGCGCTCGGCCACCGACGCCACGATCTTCTCGCGTGTGAGCGCGCCGCCGCCGCCCTTGATCATGTGCAGGTCGGCGTTGATCTCGTCGGCGCCGTCCACGTAGATGGGCATGGTGGAAACGTCGTTCAGGTCCAGCACTTTGAGGCCGTGGCCGGCCAGGCGCGACGCGCTGCGCTCGGAGCTGGCGACCGTTCCGCCGATGCGGCCCTTGAATCGCGCCAGGCCATCGATGAACAGGTCTGCGGTGGAACCGGTGCCCACGCCGATGATGACGTCAGGGCCGGCGACCTGTTCGACGAATTCCAGGGCCGCGTCGGCGGCTTGCTGCTTGAGTTCTTGCTGGGAGAGCATGGCGGTAGAAATGCGGAAAAGTTGCTTGAGCGGGGAAATTTAGCACGCGGCGATGGCGGGCCATGCGCGCGACAGGATGGCCTGCGTGTCTGCACCCGCGGCCAATTCACCAAAGATGCCTGAAGCTTCCTGCAGGCGGCTGCCGACGAAAGCCTGCGCCACCGGGCCCGGCGCGTGCTCGATGAGCAAGGCGGCCTGCCACAGTCGCGCCAAGCCGGCGGCGATGCGCCGCGCCTGGAATGGCGCCTGCTCGCCATCGGCCAGCAACGCGCGCCAACGCGCCAGCGCCGCGTCGAACTCCCGATGCTGGCCGGCCGCGCGGGCGAATTCCGCGTCCAGCGCCGGCAGCGCGTC
>NZ_DIEJ01000173.1:0-21764 GCF_002418565.1 Achromobacter sp. UBA5777
GGGCCTGCTGCCGCCGCTCGAGCGGAGCCAGGCGCTGGAAGCGGCGGCGGTGGCGGCAATGGCCGGCATGCCCGACGCGCTGACCGGGCAGCCGCCTTTCCGGGCCCCGCATCATTCGGCGTCGGTGGCGGCGCTGGTGGGCGGGGGCGGGCGGCCGCGTCCCGGCGAAATCAGCCTGGCGCATCACGGCGTTCTCTTCCTCGACGAACTGCCCGAGTTCAGCCGCCGCTCGCTCGAGGCGCTGCGAGAGCCGCTGGAAGCGGGCAGGGTGGTCATCTCCCGGGCGCTGCACGCAGCGCAGTTCCCCGCACGTTTTCAGCTGGTCGCGGCAATGAATCCGTGTCCTTGCGGCTGGCGGGGCCATCCGGCGCGCGCGTGCGCCTGTACGCCGGATCAGGTAACGCGCTACGCGGGCAAAATCTCGGGTCCGCTGCTTGACCGGATCGACCTGCATGTTGCCCTTCCTCCCTCGGATCCCGCCTGGATGACCGCGCCGCCGGGCGAAGCGTCTCAGGCTGTCCGGGAGCGCGTCGTCCGTTGCCGCGAGCGTCAGCTTGCCCGGCAGGGCAAGATCAACGCGGCGCTGGCCGGGGCCGAGCTGGACGAGTTCTGCGTCATGGACGCCGACGCGCAGGCCCTGTTGCATCAAGCCATGCGGCGCCTGACCGGCTCCGCCCGGGCCATGCACCGCGCGCTCCGTGTGGCCCGCACGATCGCGGACCTGGGCGGCCAGACCGTGCTTGCGGCCAGCCACGTCGCGCAGGCGGTGCAGTACCGGCGGACAGGCGTATGATCCCCGCCTCCCGTCCCCGTTGTTCGCGGAGCACTCTCCGACTCGACAAAGTCCAGGAAATCACCATATAATCAAAGGCTTTTCCGGATGTGGGTAGCATTTTGTCCGCCTTCGGGAAAGATTCGCGAATCAACGATGCAGTTCAAAAGTCGTTGGTTGCGCCCCCCCAGAAGTGGCAACAGGTCTACAAGTTTTGGCGTCTTTGGCGTCAAGCACCTGGCGTCATGTAAATCAACAATGCGTGTTTTAGTTTAGGGAATCATCATGCCCAAGATGAAAACCAAGAAAAGCGCTTCCAAGCGCTTTAAGGTGCGCGGCAGCGGCTCCATCAAGCGTGGTCAGGCGTTCAAGCGTCACATCCTGACCAAGAAGACCACCAAGGCCAAGCGTCAACTGCGCGGCTCTGCAGCGGTTCATGACTCCAACGTGGCCTCCGTCAAGGCCATGATGCCTTTCGCTTGATCTAAGGGAGATCTACTATGCCTCGCGTCAAACGCGGCGTAACTGCCCGCGCACGTCACAAGAAAGTCATTGCCGCCGCCAAGGGTTACCGTGGCCGCCGCGGTAATGTGTTCCGTATTGCCAAGCAAGCAGTCATGCGCGCTGGCCAATACGCCTACCGCGACCGTCGTAACAAGAAGCGCACGTTCCGCGCTCTGTGGATCACGCGTATCAACGCGGCCGTCCGCGAGCATGGCGTCAGCTACAGCGTGTTCATCGCTGGCCTGAAGAAGGCTTCGATCGAACTCGACCGTAAGGTCCTGGCCGATCTGGCCGTGCGCGACAAGGCCGGCTTTGCCGCCATCGTGCAGCAAGCCAAGGCTGCCTTGGCTGCCTGATCGCGCGCTTTAACTCATCGCGCATCGCTGCAAACGGGGCTGTAATGGCCCCGTTTGCGTTTTGAAGGCTGGATTTCATGACTCGATTGGTTGACGACCTGGTAGACCAGGCGCAAGAACGGTTCGCCGCGGCCTCGGACGCCGCCGCACTTGAGAACGCAAAAGCTCGTTTCCTGGGCAAGGAAGGCGCCTTGACGGTGCTGCTCAAAGGCCTGGGCAAGCTCGATCCCGAGCAGAAGCGAGAAGCGGGCGCGCGAATCAACCAGGCCAAGCAGAAGATCGAAGAACTTCTGAACTCGCGCCGCGCCGAACTGGCGCAGGCGGAGCTGGACGCCCGTCTGGCATCCGAAACCATTGACGTCACTCTGCCGGGCCGCGGTCGCGCGCCGGGCGGCATCCATCCGGTGATCCGGACCTGGGAACGTGTGGAAGAGATCTTCCGTTCCATTGGCTTCGATGTGGCCGACGGCCCCGAAGTGGAAAACGACTGGACCAATTTCACCGCTTTGAACAACCCGCTGGACCATCCGGCGCGTTCCATGCAGGACACGTTCTACGTCGACATGAACGACGCGGACGGCCTGCCGCTGCTGCTGCGCACGCACACCAGCCCCATGCAGGTGCGTTACGCCCGCATGAACAAGCCGCCCATCAAGGTCATCGCGCCGGGGCGCACCTACCGCGTCGACAGCGACGCCACGCACTCGCCCATGTTCCACCAGGTGGAAGGGCTCTGGATCGCCGAGGACATCTCGTTTGCCGACCTGAAGGGCGTGTACACCGATTTCCTGCGTTGCTTCTTTGAAAGCGACGATCTGGTCGTGCGTTTCCGTCCGTCGTTCTTCCCGTTCACGGAACCGTCCGCCGAGATCGACATGATGTTCACCTCGGGTCCCAACCGCGGCCGCTGGCTGGAGATCTCCGGATCCGGCCAGGTGCATCCGCAGGTGGTGCGCAACTTCGGGCTGGATCCCGAGCGCTACATCGGCTTTGCCTTCGGCTCCGGGCTCGAGCGCTTGACCATGTTGCGCTACGGCGTCAACGATCTGCGCCAGTTCTACGAAGGCGATTTGCGCTTCCTGCGCCAGTTCAACGAATAACAGACGGCTGATCATGCAATTTCCCGAATCCTGGCTGCGTACGCTGGTCAATCCTCCGATCGCAACCGATGAACTCGCGCACCGGCTCACGATGGCCGGCCTGGAAGTCGAAGAAACCGAGCCCGCTGCTCCGGCATTCACCGGCGTGGTCGTCGCGCACATCGTCGAAATCGCGCCGCACCCTGACGCCGACAAGCTGCGCGTCTGCCAGGTCGACGACGGCTCCGGCGAACGCCTGCAGATCGTCTGCGGCGCGCCCAACGCCGCTGCCGGCCTGAAAGTGCCGCTCGCCCGCGTGGGCGCAGAATTGCCCGGCGGCATGAAGATCGGCGTCGCCAAGATGCGCGGCGTGCAGTCTTCCGGCATGCTGTGCTCGGCCCGCGAACTGGGTCTGTCGCAAGACCACGCGGGGCTCCTCGAGCTGCCCGCCGACATGGTCCCCGGCCAATCCATCCGCGAAGCGCTGGATCTGGACGACACGCTGTTCACGCTCAAACTGACGCCCAACCGGGCCGACTGCCTGTCGATCCTGGGCGTGGCGCGTGAAGTGGCCGCGCTGACCGGCGCGCCGCTGTCGGTGCCCACCGCGGCCGCCGTGCCTGTCTCGCTCGACGAGCGCCTGCCCGTCAAGATCGAGGCGCCCGACCTCTGCGGCCGTTTCGGCGGCCGCGTCATCCGCGGCGTGAACGCCCGCGCGGCGACGCCCGAATGGATGAAGACGCGCCTCGAGCGCGCCGGCCAACGCTCGCTGTCCGCGCTGGTCGATATCTCGAACTACGTCATGCTCGAACTGGGCCGTCCGTCGCATGTGTTCGATCTGGACAAGATCGGCGGCGACATCGCCGTGCGCTGGGCGCGTGAAGGCGAGACGCTAGAACTGCTGAACGGCCAGACCGTGACGCTGGACCCGAAGGTCGGTGTGGTCGTCGCTGGCGAGCAGGTCGAAAGCCTGGCCGGCATCATGGGCGGCGAAGCTACCTCGGTGACGCTGGACACGCAGAACATCTATCTCGAAGCCGCGTTCTGGTGGCCGCAAGCCATTGCCGGCCGCGCGCGCCGCTTCAAATTCAGCTCCGAAGCCAGCCACCGCTTCGAACGCGGCGTCGACTACGCCAGCATTCCCGAGCACATTGAATTCATCACCCGCCTCATCGTCGACATCTGCGGCGGCCAGGTCGGCCCCATCGACGACCAGATCGTCAATCTGCCCCAGCGTCCGCCGGTGCGCATGCGCCTGGCGCGCTGCCATCGCGTACTCGGCGTGCCGGTCACGCGCGAGCAGGTCGCCACGATCTTCGGCAGCCTGGGCCTGGACTACTCGGTCGAAGGCGACGACTTCATCGTCAACCCGCCGTCGTTCCGTTTCGACCTGGAAATCGAAGAAGACCTGATCGAGGAAGTGGCTCGCATCTACGGCTTCGAAAGCATTCCCGACGTGCCGCCGATGGCGCGCGCCAAGATGTTCTCGCAGCCCGAAGTGCGCCGCGGCGCGCATGCGCTGCGCCGCCTGACGGCTGCCCAGGACTACCAGGAAGTCGTCAACTACAGCTTCGTCGAAGCCGACTGGGAACGCGATTTCGCGGGCAACGACAACCCCGTGCGCCTCGTGAATCCGATCGCCAGCCATCTGTCGGTCATGCGTTCCAGCCTGATCGGCGGCCTGGTCGCCAACATCCGCCACAACGCCAACCGCAAGCAGTCGCGCGTGCGCCTGTTCGAACTGGGCCGCGTGTTTTTCCGCGATGCCTCGGCCCAAGACGGTCCGCTGCAAGTGGCCGGCGTGCGCCAGCCCATGAAGCTCGCGGGCGCCGCATGGGGCCCGGCAGTGGAAGAGCAGTGGGGCGTACCCACGCGCCACGTCGATTTCTTCGACGTGAAGATGGACGTCGAGTCGCTGTTCGGCGCACGCGGCCGCCGCCTGCGTTTCGAGGCAGCGGCGCATCCCGCCCTGCATCCCGGCCGTGGCGCGCGCGTCATGCTCGACGGCAAGCAGGTCGGCTGGATCGGCGAACTGCATCCGCGCTGGGCGCAGCAGGCAGACCTGGCGCACGCGCCGGTGGTGTTTGAACTGGACGTGGACGCATTGTCCGAAGGCGAATTGCCGCAGGTGCGCGAGCTCTCGCGCCAGCCCGTGGTGGTGCGCGACCTGGCGCTGTGGGTCGACGAGGACGTGACCGTACAGTCCATGCTTGACACCGTTGCCGCAGCCGTCAAGGCCGACGCGCAACTGGCTGTCGTGCAGGATGCGCGCGTGTTCGACGTGTGGCGTGACAAGGCGCAAGGCAGCGAGCCTGTCGCCGAGAAAAGCCTTGCGTTCCGTTTCTGGCTACAGGACACTGAGGTCACTTTGGACGAAGCCCGCGTGGCGGATTGCCTTGCGCGCATCAAGGAAGCCCTGGTTGCCGCGCACGGCGCGCGCCAACGTGGCTGAACATGGGGACCAGTATGCTTGCCGAGCAACGCACCCTCACCAAGGCTGAGCTGGCCGAACTGCTCTTCGAGCGGGTCGGCCTGAACAAGCGCGAAGCCAAGGACATCGTCGATACGTTCTTCGAGGAAATCCGCGACGCCCTGGCGCGCGGTGATTCCGTCAAGCTCTCGGGTTTCGGCAACTTCCAGGTGCGCGACAAACCGCCGCGCCCTGGCCGCAACCCCAAGACCGGAGAAACCATTCCCATCGCGGCGCGGCGCGTGGTCACGTTCCACGCCAGCCAGAAACTCAAGAGCGTGGTGGAGCAGGCCGTTCCCGCAGCACCGGAGGCCGCGGAGTGATACGCTTTGTCGGTAATTGTTATCGGCGCCCCACGCATCGCGCGCATAAAATCCGCTTATGACACGTACTGAATCCACCGTTACCCTACCGCCCATTCCCGCCAAGCGTTACTTCACCATCGGCGAAGTCAGCGACCTGTGTGGCGTCAAGCCTCATGTCTTGCGGTACTGGGAACAGGAATTCACGCAGCTCAAGCCCGTGAAGCGCCGCGGCAACCGCCGCTACTACCAGCATCACGAAGTGCTGCTCATCCGCCGCATCCGTTCGTTGCTTTACGAACAAGGCTTCACCATCAGCGGCGCGCGCAATCGCTTGGGCGACGCGCGCGACGTGCCGCACGATCAGGACGCCGCCGTGCGCCTGTCGGGCACCGAGATGCAGTCGTTGCGCAATGAACTCGGCAACGTGTCCGCGATGCTCGCCGACGCATTGGGCACCGCGGCCACTGCGCCCGCTGCCAGCAGCACGACGCACACGGCGCCTGCCGCCTGAACCGCTGTCACCGCGGTTCTTCGCTTGAAATCCAAAGCTTGATATCAGTACCCGCAGCGCGCGATGGCCTTCATGGCCGCGCGCCCTGCACAACGTAATGCCTTGCCGTAGTGCATTGCGCTTCGTGCGCGCCGGTTCATCACACGCAGTCTTGCGAACGGCGCACGCAAAGCGCAAAAATTTTTTCGAGTATTCAGCACTTTTTTTGCACCAATGCGTGCAAACATTTTTTAGTTCTGCTATACTCTTTTTCTTTCGGGGCGTAGCGCAGCCTGGTAGCGCACTTGCATGGGGTGCAAGGGGTCGCGAGTTCGAATCCCGCCGTCCCGACCAGTAGTTCCAAGGCCGTCAGTGAGAAATCACTGACGGCCTTTCTCATTTTGCGGGCCTTCAGGTTCTTGCATCTAGCCAGGTTCCCCAAATGGCGTGGTGCACGCGCGCTTCGTGGTGTACGCGCGCTTCGTGGTGCACGTGCGTTTCGTGGTGCACGTGCATTTCGTGCTGGCCCTTTCTACACAGCCTACAAAAACAGCAATGCGCCAGCCGCAACGGCTGTGGGCCCCAACGCACCCAGCAACAGTCCGCCAACGCTGATCGTCTCGTCCGAGAATCCGCGTTTCAGCAAAGCCACACCCGCAGGATTCGGCGCGTTCGCAATAACCGTCAGGCCGCCGCCCGCAACCGCGCCCGACACGAGCATGTATTTCGATTCGTCGGATATGCCATCGATCAACGAACCCAGGTAGGTCAACGCGGCATTGTCGGTGATCGCGGTGAGCGACAGAGATCCGAAGAACAACGCGAGCGGTTCCAGGCTCGAGACGATGGGCTGCAGCCACCAGCCCTGCATGCCTCCCAGGATGACCAGACCAGCCAGGAAGAACCCAACGAGCAACGCTTCTTTGATGATCAGCGGATTCTGATGCCGCTCGTATGCCTGGGTGTAACCCAGGAACAGCAGGAAGAGGCCTAGGAACGCGACAGGGTGGTGCGCTAGTGCCACGACCGCCGCCAGCACGGCCAGATGGACCAGAACAACGGAGAGCGGCACGGGCGGCCGTTCCGATCGGCCTACGCTTTCAGTCGGCAATTGCAGCAGATACTTGCGCACGATGAGTGTCGCAACAGTGGCGTTCACGATGACGGCAATCGCGGCTTTCCAGCCGAAGGTTGCCAGCATGAATGCGGAATCCCATTGCCAGGTTGCGGCCACCATCAAGACGGGAGGGGCGGCATAGGCCGTCAAGGTTCCCCCGATCGAGATGTTGACGAATAGCACGCCAAGCGCGAAGTACTTGGGAACAACGGGAATTGCAGGTCGGAACAGCTGCGGCGCCAGCATCAGCGCAGCGATTGTCATGGCGGCCGGTTCCGTAATCAGCGATCCCATCAGCGGTACCGCGGCCAGGCCCAGCCACGCCGTCGCGACGGAGGTGTGGAAGGGCACGTTCCTGGCGATGAAGTTGACTGCGGCCATGACAGTCTGGAGCACCGGGCGGGACGCCGCCACTACCATGACGACAAATACAAACAGCGGTTCGGTGTAATTGCGAGACTCGGCGTACGCGAGCGCTTCTGCGCCGCCCGCGGCCATCGCCATGATGATAAGCAGCACAAACGCCCAAAAGCCGAAGACGATTTCGACTTCGCCAAGAAGATGGAACAAACCGGCGTGGCGAGGGTAGCGGTGCGATAGCCGCTCGAACTGCTTGACGGTGAAAGTGTGGATCAGCGCCAGCGCAAAAATGATGGCGGCCGCAATGTCGAGGGCATGGGTGGTGCTGGTCTGCATGGACGTGGGGGTTCCGCGCGGCGGCCCGACCAGCGCTTTGACCTGCCAGCGCGAAGGAATACGCCTGACACCCAGTCAGGCAGTGTATCAAACTGAAGTGAACGGACAGTGCAATTCGAGAGGTCGATTTTGAAACTCATGGGCCTCCAGTCCGACCGCCACCGTGCTCAATCAATCGAACACCATTTTTGGGGTTTGCGGACCTGAAGATTTGTAAGCGACTGCTTGCGGACTGGAGCAGGGGCCGCAGCGGCGAGAGGGAGGGAGTGTGCGTTACCGCCCTCTGCTTGATCTAAAAGACAATCACGCCGCTGCGGTGTTCGTTCTGTAGCAAACCCCGTTCCCGACGGCGGCGGACACAATGCCTGCGGCGACGTCTTTAATCGAACGATTGTTGTATCAGCCGGCGGCGTTGCAGTTCAGCGAGGCGGGCTTCGGTTTCTTCGCGCCAGCCGGCTTCCCACGAGGCCAGTCTGGCGCGCCATATCGGTAGCGATTCGCCCGTATGGCCTGGCATGTTGGTTTCTTTCATGAGGGGGCAAGCGGAAAGCGGCACGCCATATCGGGCGGCTTCCTGGCCGGCTTTGTGGACGGGGTCATCCATTTTGCGCCTCCTGCAGGGAAAGGTCCTAAGCCGAAAGATGAGCGCGATCAGGATTCGTGTCCAGAAAAGTTACGCGAAGAAATAGCGGGATGGATCAGGCATGCGCCAACGTCCCCGCGTCGCCAATGCAATGCGCCCCGTTTCCCGGGGCGCCTTTAACTGCATCAAATGACCAGCAGCGACATGGCGCGCGGCACATAACGTGTCCGGATGCCGGGTGGGGCCTGGCCGCCGCCGGTGGCTTCCATCCATCCGGCTTCCCAGGCCTCGACTTTTCCGCGCCATTGCGAAATCGATTCGCCGGTGTGACCCGGCATGGCGGCGGCCCGGTAATACGGGCAGTCCCACAAGCTCAATCCGTCGCGGGCCGCTTGAGCGCCCAGCTTTTGGATGTCTTCGCGTTGCATGGCAATACCCTCCAAAAGTAGATGCACGGGACGCAAAGTATTCCGTAGGCATCTGCGATTTTCAATAGTCTGGGCGCATCAACCGAGGCGGTGCGGGTGTCATGCGGGCCGCGCATGTGAGCGTCCACGGACACCCTGCGCCTCGTCTGTTATGCGCGCAATTTCTCGGCTCTGTGCCTTTCGCGACCGCCCTGCGGCACACACAATTCCTGCTTCCCGCCGGCTTCAGGCGGATCTTGAGGATGTTTGGATGCGCTACCGCTATGTCACCGCCGATGTGTTCACCGGCCATGCCTATCAAGGCAATCCGCTGGCTGTTGTATTGGACGCGCAGGGGCTGGACACCCGCCAGATGCAGATGATCGCGCGCGAGTTCAATTATTCCGAAACCAGCTTCGTGATGCCGCCGCAAGACCGCGCCCACACGGCGCGTGTGCGCATCTTCACGCCGGATCGCGAGGTGCCGTTTGCCGGTCACCCGAATGTCGGCACGGCCGTCGTGCTGGCGCGCGAGCAGATCGCGGCAGGGCTGTCCGCGCCGCAAGACTTCGTATTTGAAGAAGAAGCTGGCCTGGTGCGGATTGCGTTGGCGTATGGCGAAGACGGGCTGCAGGGCGCGGAGCTGCGCGCGCCGCAGCCGCTGTCGCGCGGCAGCGAGGCGCCGTTGGATGCGGTGGCAAGCGCGCTGCGGCTGGATGCCGCGGACATTGACGTGTCGATGCACGCACCGATGGTGGCGTCGGTGGGCCTGCCGTTTCTGGTGGTGCAGCTTGCCAGCCGCGACGCGTTGCGGCGCGCGGTGCCGGACTCGGGCGGTTACGCGGCCCTGATGCCGCAGCTCGGCGCAAAGTCCATCTATGTCTACACCACCGACACGGCGGGCGAAGCGATGGACGCGCCCACCGATATCCAGGCGCGCATGCTCACCGGCCGGATGACCGAAGATCCCGCCACGGGTAGCGCGACAGCCGCGGTCACGGCGCTGCGGGCATCGCTGGCGGGCAATGGCGTTCTGCGGTTGCGGGTGGGGCAGGGCGTGGACATGGGGCGCGCAAGCTTGCTGCTGGCGCATGCCGAACCGCGCGAGGACGGCGTATGGGCAAGCGTGGCGGGGCAGGCCGTGGTGGTGATGGAAGGCACGCTGCCCGCACCCGTGGCGGACTGACGTCGGCGCGCGTTGCCGGCGCAACACGGCCTCGTGTATGCTGCTGCGCATGAACACATCGCATATCGCTGCCGCAACGCGCGCAGATTTCCGACGAATCACTCGACGTCTACGTTGAGTGGCTAGCCGTGTTCGGGCGCCGATTTTCCCGGCGCTTATTCCAGAAGGCCACGATACCCTCGTGGCTTTTTTGTTTGCCGTATTTCCACCGCCGAGGCGTGTCGCAAGGCCTTCATTCTTTCATCACAAGGAATGAAGCATGTCTCATCAAGACCTCGCCATCCGGCCTTTTCATCCGACCGACGAGACGGCGCTTATCGCGCTGTGGCATGCCTGCGGGTTGACGCGTCCGTGGAACGATCCGCGCAAGGACATCGCGCGCAAGTTGACGGTGCAGTCCGATCTGTTTCTGGTGGGTGTGCTGGGCGGCGAGATCGTGGCGACGCTGATGGGCGGCTACGACGGGCACCGCGGCTGGATCAACTATCTGGCCGTATCTCCCACCCATCGGCGGCGTCAGTTCGCCACGGCGCTGATGCGGGCCGTGGAGCGCAAGCTGCTGGAGATGGGATGTCCGAAAATCAATCTGCTGATCCGTTCGGACAACATCGCGGTAAAGCGTTTCTACGACAGCCTGGGGTTTCAGGAGGACGCGGTGGTCAGCATGGGCAAGCGTCTGATTCCGGATCTTTGAAGATGGCGGGTACGAAATACCCGCCTCGAATCATCGGCCTCAAATCGCCTGCGTCAAATACACGGCTTCGCGTCCGACGATCGGCATGCGCGTGGGCATGAAGATCGTGCACGCATCGCACGGGGAGCGGATTTCTTCCGTGCCGTTCATGGCGATCAGCTCGTCCTTGTCGAAGGTCTCGAAGCCGATCACGGGTCGCGTGAAGGTGAAGTCTTCGGACTTCACCATGTGGACCTCCAGCAGGCGATAGCGTTGCGGCGTGGGCGGGGGCGGCGTGCCGGCCGGGGTGTCGATGAGACCCAGATGCGCCAGAAAGCGCAGGGTGACGTCGGTGGCGAGCTCGGCGGCCGAGCGGGCGAAATGCTGGCCGCATTCGACGACGAGCGCGCCGCCACTGTTCGACAGCGGATCGCCGTGATGGCCGTAGCCCATGACGCCGGTGCCCGGAAACTTGTCTTGCGGCATGACCAGATGGACCTGCGGTGAGCCGACAGCCGCGGCCAGCGCGGTGTTGCGGTCCATCTCGTTGTAAACCCAGAACGGTTGCACGGGCGCGCGCGTGGAATGGATGTCCAGCACGAAGTCGGCGGCATCCAGGATGGGCCGCATTTCGCGGGCACGGCGCAGTTCGGGGCTGTCTTCCGCGCCGTCGAGCATGGCGGCGGACCAGATGCGATTCAGGTTGTGGACGAGCTGGCGATTGTCGTAAGGCCGGTCGATGTCGAAGGCCTCGTAGGCCTCGACGTGGGCAAAGCTGACTGTCAGTGTGCCGATCTTCGGGCGTACGCCGGTGTCTAGCAGATGGGTGGCGGCCACCATGCCACAGATCTCGTTGCCGTGCGTGATGGCGTTGATGAGCACGTGCGGCCCGGGCTTGCCCGATTCGAAGCGGTGCACGTAGGGAATGCCGGTGTTGCCCTCGCGGTAGGCAGAGAGGTCACGCGGCAGGACTTCCAGCGGAGCGGTATCAGGTTCGAAGGCAGGTATGGTCATGAGAGTTGGTTGAAGGTGGATGTTGAAGGCAAGGGGAGAAAACAGCGGTTTTGATCGCATTTTCGCGATCTTCAAGATGCCTCAGCACTAGGAGGATTAGTACGTTTTTACCCCTAAAAAACTTAGCTTTCCAAGCGTTTTTCTTTGGGGCATATTGCGGCCGGGCAGTCGGATTTCATAGGTGCAGCATGAGTGGGTGGCCACAGCGTCATATCAATGGTTTTCAAGTTCAGTGCGAAGTCGTGGACTTGAATACCGGCGTGTTGGCTATTGAAATACTTGTGAGCCGCAACGGCAACGAGACCGTTGCGCGGCGCTGGTCGCTGCCCCGCTTCGTGACCTTCAACGATCCCGTCAGTGCACGGCGCCATGCCGAACTGGTGCTCTCCGGCATCCTGTCCGTGGACGAGTACACCGGTGAACCCCGCTACGGAATTCTCTAGCGCTCGCTAGTGTTTTGTTTCGTTTATCACATTCGTCTGACTTGTCGGATCTGGAATGCCCGGTACAGTTGTCCCTGTATGACAACAAAAGGAGAGCTCCATGTTCGACACTTTTCCTGTTCTGCGCCGCACCGGCATGGCGATCGCGATTGGCGCCGCCGGTCTCGTTTTTGCGGGTTGCACGACGACCACGCCTAGCAAGTCGCCGGCCGCCTCGACGTCCGAGCAGCGGCAGTCGATGAACAGCGCGGCCAACGCGACCCTCGCCAAGCTTTATGAAGCGGCTCCCCAGTCCAAGGATCTGGTGGCGCGCGCCAAGGGCGTGCTGGTGTTTCCGGACGTGCTGAGCGGCAGCTTCATCGTGGGCGCCGAACATGGCAAGGGCGTGCTGCGCGTGGGCGGGCAGAATGCCGGCTACTACAGCACGACCGCGGGCTCGATCGGCTTCCAGGCCGGCGCGCAATCGAAGGCGATGATCCTGCTGTTCATGACGGATGATGCCTTGAACAAGTTCCGCAACAGCAGCGGCTGGACCGTTGGCGCGGACGCCACGGTGGCGGTGGTCAACATCGGCGCCAATGGCCGCATCGACACCAACACGGCTCAGCAACCGGTGGTGGGCTTTGTGATGAACAACGGTGGCCTGATGGCGGGCGTGTCGCTCGCGGGCACGAAGATCTCGAAGCTCGATCGCTGATCGGACAAGCGCCCAGTCAAAACGCCGCGGATTCTTCCGCGGCGTTTTGTTTTATGCGGGGCAGGTTGGACCCGCCCCGCGAGGTGTGCCGGCCGTTCAGCCGATCACGTTGTCGCTGTTGTTGCGCAGGGCTGCTTCGCGCTCGATCTCGGCTTGCTCGATGTGCGGATCCAGCCCGCGCCAGCGCAGGATGTGGCCGCGCTCTTCTTCGGGCTCCCAGCCCAACATGCCATAGCGCGTGATTTCGGTTTCGCCGCTGGCGAACTCCACTTCAAAGTAACCCTGACGATCGGGTAGCGAATTGCCGGGGAACCATTCGGTTTCGGGCATGGTTTGCTCCTTGCTAAGCGATGGGAGGGATGCTGACGCCGATCAGGAAAAGCCGGCGTCATGCGTTTTCATTGTGGGCCGGCCCCCGCAATCCCGCAAGCGCCGGATGGATACGAAATGCGGCGTCAGGCAAGCGGCACGGCGGTGGTGTAGAGCACCTGCTTGAGGGCAAAGCTGGAACGGATGCTGGCCACGCCGGGGATGCGTGTGATGTGTTCGACGATCAATCGTTCCAGCGCATCGACATCCGGCACGAGCGCACGGATCAGGTAGTCGGCGTCGCCGGACATCAGGTAGCACTCCATGATTTCGGGCAGCACCGCGATCTCGCGTTCAAACACGTCGAGCGCGGCCTTGCGCTGCTTGTCCAGCGAGATCTGGATGAAGACGTTGACCTTCAGACCCAGTTTGCGCGCATTCAGCAGCGTGACGCGCCGATCGATGAGGCCTTCGGTTTCCAGTCGCCGCACGCGCGCCAGGCACGGCGATGCAGACAGGTTTACGCGCGCGGCGAGCTCAACGTTAGTGAGCCGAGCGTCGCGTTGAAGTTCATTCAGGATGCGGATGTCGGTGGCATCCAGGTTGATTTCCGGCATAAGTGACCTTCAAGCGGCAGGTTGGCAGTGCATCTGTGCTGAGTATGCCGGGTATCGACGAAGAAAGCGGTTAAAAATGCTGGGGTTTACCCTATAGACTGTTCCGTCCTTCGGTCATAAGGCCGAAATGCAGAATAATCGGCGGCAGAGCAGGGTGGTAATGAGTCAGCACGGAAGTCTTCGCAAGTTCCTCCCGCTCGCGGGTGCGGTTGCCATCTGGGGCGGAAATTGGCCCGTCATGAAGCTGGGGCTTGCGCACATGAGCCCGTTGTGGCTGGCCGCCAGCCGATTCGGATCCGCCGCGCTGATCAGCGTGCTGGTGCTTGCGGCGCTGGGGCGCCTGCGCTTGCCTACGCGTCAGGAATGGCCGCTGGTGGCGGGCGTGGCATTGCTGCAGATGGGCGCGTTCACGGCGTTGGCACTTTGGGCCCTTCAATACGTGGCGCCTGGCCGCGCCTCCGTCATTGCCTATGCGACATCCATCTGGGTGATTCCCTTGTCATCGATGATCTTGAAGGAACGCCTCTCAATGGGCCAATGGCTGGCGACGGCGCTCAGCTACGCGGGCATCGGCGTCATCGTCGCGCCCGCATTCAGCCCATGGCAGGCGCATACCGTCATCGGTCTGGTGATGCTGTTGGGCGCGTCGTTTGCCTGGGCCTGCAACATCATCCAGTTGCGCGCCAACCGCCATGTGCGGCTCGGCGCCGACATGATTCCCTGGCAAACCGCGATGGCCACGATCCCGCTTGCCGCGCTGGCATGGCTGCGCGACGGCGCGCCGACCTTTCTGGGCGATGCGCAAGCCTGGCCGCTGATCCTGTACACCGGGCCGCTTGCCACGGCGCTGACGTTCATCGTCGTGCTGGGCATGACGCAGAAGCTGCCGCCGGCCGCGACCTCCATCGCGATGCTGTGCGTGCCGGTGATCGGTTTGATCGTGTCGTCCGTCGTGTTCCACGAACGCATCTCGGCAGACCTGGCGCTTGGACTTGCGCTGATCGCCGCCAGCGTCGCGGCTTCCGCGCTGGCCACGCGTCTGCGGCGGCCGCTTGCGCTGCGTCCGTCCTAGAACGCACTAGAATGGCGTGCGCCGGAAATGGTCCCGGCCGGTGATGCGGAACGCGCTGCAGATATGGACTCGTTATATGTAGTGGTCGTACTGGGGGCAATGGCCGCGGGCTTTGTGCAAGGCCTGTCGGGCTTTGGCTTCGGCATGGTGGCCATGTCGTTCTGGGCCTGGACCATTGACCCGCGGCTTGCTGCGGCGATGGCCGTGTTCGGCGCATTGACCGGGCAGTTGCTGGCGGCTTTCACTGTGCGCCGCGGCTTTGCCATGGCGCATCTGCTGCCGTTCGTTGTCGGCGGATTGCTCGGCATTCCGCTCGGCGTGAAAGTGCTGCCGCATCTGGACCCGGTGGTGTTCAAGGCCTTCATCGGCGGACTGCTCGCCATCTGGTGTCCGATCATGCTGTTCGCCGCGCGCATGCCGCGCATCACGGTGGGCGGCAAGGTGGCCGATGGCGTGGCCGGCGCGATCGGCGGCGTCATGGGCGGGTTGGGCGGTTTCACCGGCGTGATTCCCACGCTGTGGTGCACCTTGCGCGGCTTCGATCGCGATGTGCAGCGCGCGGTGATCCAGAACTTCAATTTATCGATGCTGGCGGTGACGATGGCCAGTTATGTACTGACCGGTGTCGTCACGCGCGACATGTTGCCGCTGTTTGCACTGATTGTGCCCGCAATGCTGGTGCCGACGATATGGGGCACGCGTGTCTATGTGGGCATCAGCGACGTCGCGTTTCGCCGTGTGGTGCTGGGCTTGTTGACGATATCCGGCATCGCGTTGCTTGCGTCGTCAGTGCCCCGCCTGCTGGCCTGAGTGCCTCCGCCTGAGGGGCGGAAAGGGCTTGACGGCCATGCTATCGTTGACAAATTCAAGAGAGAATCACGCATGGCATTGCATCGTTTCGAAAAGGGCGAACTGGGACATTGGCTACGCGTCGTGGCCGACAACAACGAGCCCGGCGCGGTCCAGACCGAAGTGCCCGCGCACGTCGCGCAGGCGCTGGAAACCTTGCGCTGCATTGAATCCGGCGCCGATGGCCGCTGGATCGTCACCGACAAGGGCAGGCTCTCGCTGCGTATGGAAGAGCCGGGCGCCATCCATTTGCGCTAAGCCATTTGCGGTCTTCGCGGCGGTACGACAATCGCCCGATTACGCAGTTCGCCAAATCCGTCATTCGAACAGCCGCAGCAAAGTACTGCATGGTTGCGAATGTTTTCGCAGTATTTCGTGCGGGATGCCATCCCTACAGTGCGGCAAGGCATATCCTGAGACGGAATGTGGGAATTGACATCTTTCGGACGTATCCCACCCTGCGTCCGACCAGTAAGATGAACTTTGCGTGACGGATGCAGGTCTATTGTTTTGCGCAGGTGATTTTGTCCTGTTGCACGTCACGCGTGGTTCGCGCGTTTAGGTAACCGACTGGGAGGTAGCACATGCAGCATCGTGACCAGGAAGTACTGATCGACGTTTCCACAGCGGCCATGGATACCGGCGGATATGGCGTACTGCTGACGGTTACGGCTGAGGGCGGCACCGAAGTGGATGCCGCGTTTTCCCACTTGGGCAACTGCGCTTCGTTGGACGAAGCACGTGATCGCGCGGAAATCTTCGCGCAAAACTGGGTAGAGGAAAATATCTTCCGATAGGGCTTGTACCCTGGACGGAGCTGATCGGCACGACCGGTCTGTGTGTGCATGAGCACGTGGCGCATACCTTCGAGATGGCGACGACGATTTCGGTTATCGTTGCTGCTCCAAAACCTGGGGCCCTCGTCGGGTAAGCGTCGTTCCAAGATGACTGCCGCACAGACCAATTCCTCTCTAGCGGATGATATCCGCGCGCTGCGGGCGCATTTTGATTCGGTCGTGTTGCCCATGTGGCTGGGCCGCGGTTTCAACGAAACGCTCGGCCTGCCTTACGAATCTCTGAATTCCGCCAGCGGTGAACCGTTGCCACCATCGCGTTATCGCGCGATGGCTTGTGCGCGCCAGTTGTATGTTTTTGCGCAGGCACCCGGCGAGGCGGCTGCGCAGCACGCGGACCGGTTGTTCGAATCCCTGCGGCGCGTGTTCCAGGACGAGCACGGCGGTTGGCGATACAGCGTCAACGCGGCGGGTCAGCCGCTGGACGATACGCAGGATCTGTACACGCACGCGTTCATCGTGCTGGCCGCTTCCGCCTATTTCCGGCGTAGCCGCAACGCGCAGGCGCGCAAACTGATGCTGGCCACGGCGCGCACGATCGAGGCGCGTTTCAAGACCACCGATTCGCTGTATCACGCGGCGCTCAGCGCGGACTTCTCGCAGCCGCTGAAACCGCCGGCGCAGAATCCGATGATGCATTTGACCGAAGCCTATCTGGCGGCGGCGCAGGTTGCCGAGCCCGCCTGGTTTGCGCAGCAACTGCGCGAACTGGCGCAAGGCATCAGTCAGTTCTTCGTGCATGCGCCGACGCAATGCATATCGGAAGCGTTGCAGGGCAGCGCTGCAAACCGGCTGGAACCCGGCCATCAATTCGAATGGCTGTCTCTCGTGCACGAGTCGGCGCAGGTGTTCGAAGGTCTGGACCTTGTAGAGTCCCTGCCGCGCGCAGTGCAGTGGTCGCGTGATCATGGCGTCGATGCGGCGGGCGTGCTCGCCTCGCTGGACGAGTCCGGCAAGGTTGCGGACGATACCCGCCGAATCTGGGCGCAGACGGAATATCTGAGGGCCCTGGCGGTGATGGGCGATCTACCCGCGCTGCAACCGGCGCTGGCAAATTTCCGCAGCCGCTTCCTGCATGCCGCAGGCTGGAACGAATGCCTGGATACAAACGGAAACGTGATACGCGCGGACATGCCCTCCACATCCCCCTATCACCTAGCAACATGTTTGGCGGCGTTACAAAACGTTGTTTGCTAATCACGTTAACAATTTAGTTTCCCCTATGAAGGCGATTTAATAGAAAGACATTGGTGAAATCCCTTACAATTTGCTAACACTGTTTGTGGGGAAGCATCAATGAGCGTTATGTGTTTGGCTTGCCAACGCATTAATCCAGGACTTGCAGGCGTAGCGCCGCATTCGCACCTGGGACATCAAGGATTTACCAACCCAACGCAGAAAGGCCGGGAGGAAAGCCGCGAAGACCACTTCCGCTGCCTGAATTGCGGCGCGAAATGGCTGCGCGAGACCGACAAATGGGGCGTGGATCTGGGCTTCAAGCTCGCGCCCTGATCGGATTTCACCGGCACTCGTACGACACGGGCCCCTTTATGGGGCCCGTTGCTTTTGGGGCGGAATTCGGCGTACGGAAAGGTAAGGACGATAGCCGGCGCGGCGCGATGCACGGGTCCTTCAAGAAGGGGCGCGCGCCGCCATGACATCGGGATCGCGGCTGGCGGTCTCCAGCAGCCATTGGCGGAAACAGGCGAGGGCGTAGTGATCGCGCCGCTGTGCGGGAGCGCACAGGTGATAACCGCGGTCGATGCGGATGACCAGTTCCGGAAAGGGCGCGGCGACACGGCCGGCCTGCAGTTCGTCCCGGACCAGGCAGCGTTGCAGCACCGCGATGCCCATGTCGGCCATCACCGCGCGTATCAGGATGGATACCTGATCAAACCCGTTCGACAGCACGACGCTGCCGCGCGGTACGCCAGCCGCGCTGAACCATTGCGACCAGTTTTCCTGGCCGTTGGTGTGAAACAGCAGCGGCTCGCCCAGCAACCCCTGCGGCGTGCTCCACAAGCCCTGGGCGTGACGTTTCGCCAGTCGCTCCGGATGGCAGATCACCACCATCTCGCGACCGATGACGTAGTCCGCGTGCCAGTTGGGCCACTGCGCCGGCGTGCCGGACAGGATGCTGGCATCCGGCGTGGCGCCGGAAAAATCTTCGTTGCGGCGGTAAGCCGAGAAGCCGAGCTGGATGTCGGGGTGGCGCTGGTGGAAGTCCGGCAGGCGCGGCACAAGCCACGCGCTGGCCAGCGTCGGAACAGAAGAAAGCGTCAAGCGCAGCCGCCGGTCGTCGGCGCGTAATTCCGTGCTGAGCGTTTCGATCGCCTGCAGCGGCGCCTGAGCGCCATCGTAGAGCTTGCGGCCGGTCTCGGTCAGCGTGAGGCCGTGCGCATTTCTGTGCATGAGGGGCTGGCCGAAGTGCGCCTCCAGGCGCGAGATGGCACGGCTGATGGCACCCTGCGTGACGCACAGCACTTGCGCAGCCTGCGTGAAGCTGCCCAGCCTGGCCGCCGTCACGAAGGCATGCAGCTCGGACATCGACGGCGAATGCAGACGCATCTAGCATGATCTTTGGTAATGAAGGAGTGCAATATAGTCGTTTGAAAGGGGATCGTAAAGTTTGGACACTGGCGGCCTTCAGAACAACAACCCAGGAGTCGCCTCATGTCCCGCCGTCTTTTTGGCCGGTCCGCGCGCTTTGCGCTCGCCGGCATGTTTGCCACGTTGTCCTTCTGCGGTATCGCGCATGCCGCCGACTATCCCGCGCGTCCGATCAAGCTGGTGGTGCCGTTCGCCGCGGGCGGTTCGACGGACATCGTGGCCCGCCTGGTGGCTGAGTACGCAGGGCGTGATCTGAAGCAGACCATCGTGGTCGAGAACAAGGCTGGCGCCGGCGGATCGCTGGGCATGGAACAGGTGGCGCGGTCGACGCCGGACGGCTACACCATCGGCATGGCGACCATGAGCACGCACGGGTCGAATCCGGCCGTGTTCCGCAAGATGAACTATGACCCCGTCAAGGATTTCGTGCCGGTGGCCAATGTGCTGGCCGTGCCGAGCATCTTTGCGATCAATCCGAACATTCCGGCCAGGAACATGGCTGACTTCGTGGCGCTGGCCAAAGGCGCGCCCGAGCGCTACAGCTTCGCGTCGCCGGGCGTGGGCTCGCTGGGACACGTGAACATCGAGAATTTCATGATGCTGTCCGGCATCAAGCTGCTGCACGTGCCTTACCGGGGCGCGGGTCCGGCGTTGAACGACGTGATGGGCGGGCAAGTGGATGCGATCACGGACAATCTGTCGTCGACGTTGCCGCAGGTGCTGGGCGGCAAGCTGCGTCCGCTGGCCGTGCTAGGCGCCGAACGTTCGCCGTTGCTGCCCGACGTGCCCACGTATATCGAACTTGGCTATCCCGACATGGGCACGGGCGGCTGGTTCGGTCTGGTGGCGCCTGCCGGCACCCCGCAAGCGGTGGTGGAGCGTCTGAACAAGGCCGTTCGCGTGGCGATGGAAGACCCGGAATTCCGCAAGAAGGCCGAAGACGTGGGTGGTACGCTGATGCCCACGACGCCGCAAGAATTCCAGGTGCAGATCGACCAGGCTTTGGCCCGCTATGCAAAAGTGGCCAAGACCGCCAACATCCAGGCTGATTGACGATGACGACCGCCGACTTCCCCGCTGTTTCCGTTCATGAACCCATCGGCCCCGCGTTGCCGCTGGTCTGTGATTCGCCGCATAGCGGCGAGCGTTATCCCGACGATTTCGGGGCCTCGGCCACGCTGGCGCAGTTGCGCCAGGGCGAGGACACGCACGTGGACGCGTTGTGGTCGGCGGCGCCCGCACTGGGCGCCACGCTGGTGGCGGCCAATTTCCCGCGCGTCTACATCGACCCGAATCGCACCTTGCAGGATCTGGATCCGGAACTGCTGGCCGAGCCGTGGCCCGAACCGCTGGATCCCGGCGAGAAGACGCGGCTGGGCAAGGGCCTGATCTGGCGGCGCATGGACAAGGCCACGCCGATCTATGACCGCAAGCTGACGCTGGCGCAGGTGCGCCATCGGATCCGGGCGTACTACGAGCCTTATCACGCGGCGCTGGCCAAGGCGATCCGGCACGTCGAGGAACGTTTTGGCGCCGTGTGGCACCTCAATCTGCATTCCATGCCGAACGATGCCTACGAGCGGCTTGGACGGCACAGCGAGCATCCCCTCGCGGACTTTGTGCTGGGCGATCGGGACGGCACGACGTGCGAGCCCGAGTTCATTGCATTGATCGAGACGGCGCTGCGCGACAAGGGCTACACCGTGGCGCGCAACGATCCGTACAAGGGCGTGCAACTCATCGCGCAGATCGGCCAGCCAGCGTTGAACCGGCACAGCCTGCAAGTCGAGATCCGGCGTCCGCTTTACATGGACGAGGCAACGCGCGAACGCAATGCCGGCTTCGATTCGCTGCGCGCGGATCTGTCGGACGTGCTGGAGCAGGTGGCGGCCTTCGTACGGGTACGCGCACAGGCGATCGCGTCGACAAAATAGTGTCGCTTGCATAACGGCGCGCGGACCGGCATTTTGCGGTGGTGTCGCCCTTAAGTTTCCTTGCCGCAGGCCGTTGTGCAACGTGTCGGTGCGCCCGCATGAACGCGCCCAAGGAAACCGCAATGTCCGAGAAGATCATCAATGGATTTTCAGTGGTCGCGTATGCGACCCAGCCCGAGGGGCGCATCCCTCCGCGTGCGTTTCTGGAGACGCGGCGTCTGCCCGTGAAGGCTGCCCCGCCTGCGAACACTGCCGCAGCGGCGACAAGCGTCGAAGATGCTGAGCCCGCCGCCGAGCAGGCCGCGCTGGAGCCCGAAAGCCTGGCGTTCGAGATCTTCGTAAGCCGGCGTTTTCGCAGCACGATCGAAGCGATGTCGGCTGCGCGCAACGCGCTGGACCGCGTGAAGTCCGTTGATGCGGACGGCGTGCCGGACCCGTTGCCTGAGTAGTTTCTCGCGTCGTTTCCCGAGCCGTCGCACGAGCCGTCGCACGAGTCGCTGCACGATTAGACGTGCACGCGCCGGGGCCCGCTCCCATATTGTTATCCCGACTTTGTATTTGTCGAACGCCTGAGCCCAGGCCGATGATGCTCCCTGGCAATCGTCGCCATTCTGGGTCTCTCAAAAGGAAGGTTGATGAATACGAAAGTCCATTCGCGCGCCGCTGCGGCGCACGGGATCTCTCGCCGCGCGCTGTTGCGCGCGGCCGGCGCCGCGAGCTTGGCCGC